>JBBQKM010000199.1:0-5719 GCA_038326915.1 Sphingomonadales bacterium | reverse complement strand
AACAGGTGGTTTCGTCCGGCGCATCGATGGCGCTGCGCAATGCCGTGATGGGCACCGGCGGCATCGTTTACATGGGCATTCAGTCGCCAAAACTGACGCTGCTGATGCTGCTGGTCATCCCGGTCACCATCCTGCCGATCGTCTGGCTGGGCCGCCGCGTCCGCGCCATGTCGAAAACCAGCCAGGACCGGATCGCCGGGGTCGGCACGATGGTCGCCGAAGTGCTCGGCGCCATCAAGATCGTCCAGGCCTTTACCCAGGAACGCCGCGAGGCGGCGCGCTTCGGTGACGCCGTCGAAGCCGCGTTCGACACCGCCAAGCGCCGCATCCGGCTGCGCGCCGGCATGACCGCCGTGGTCATCACGCTGATCTTCGGCGCCATCACCCTGGTGCTGTGGCAGGGCGCGCTCGATGTCATCTCCGGCCGGCTGACCGGCGGCACCATCGCAGCGTTCGTCTTTGCCGCCGCGATCGTTGCCGGCGCCTTCGGCACGCTGACCGAAGTCTATGGCGATTTCATGCGCGCCGCCGGCGCCAGCGCGCGGATGGAGGAACTGCTCGCCGCCCGCCCCGGCATCCGCGCGCCCGAAAATGCGACACCGCTGCCGGTGCCGGCGCAGGGCGCGCTGTGCCTCGACCATGTCACCTTCCACTATCCGTCGAAACCCGATGGCGCGGCGCTGATCGATTTCTCGCTCGATATCGCCGCGGGGGAAACAGTCGCCGTCGTCGGGCCGTCGGGCGCCGGCAAATCGACTCTGTTCCAGCTCGTGCAGCGCTTCTACGACCCCGAATCCGGCCAGATCCGCCTCGATGGCGTGCCGCTGACCGCGGCCGATCCGGAGCAGGTCCGCGCCCGCATCGCCGTGGTGCCGCAGGAAACCGTGATCTTTGCCGCCAGCGCGCTCGACAATATCCGCTATGGCCGGCCGACGGCGACCGAGGCCGAAGTCTGGGCCGCTGCCGAAGCCGCCCATGCCGACACCTTCCTCCGCCAGTTGCCCGACGGCATCAACAGCTTCCTGGGGGAGGCCGGCACCCGGCTGTCGGGCGGCCAGCGCCAGCGCCTCGCCATCGCCCGCGCCATCCTGCGCGACGCACCCATCCTGCTGCTCGATGAAGCCACCAGCGCGCTCGACAGCGAAAGCGAGCGGCTGGTCCAGCACGCGCTCGAAGGGCTGATGCAGGGCAAGACGACTCTGGTCATCGCCCACCGCCTCGCCACCGTCCGCAACGCCGATCGCATCATCGTCATGGATGGTGGCCGCATCGTTGCCGAAGGCACGCACGACCGGCTGATCAAGCAGGGCGGGCTGTATGCCAAGCTGGCGCGACTGCAGTTCGAACAGGTGCAGCCGCAGGTGGCGTGAGACGGCGCAAGAGCCTCCGGCGGGAAGGGGTCTGAGGCCCCTTCACCCCCGATCGTTGTCGTCTGCGACGGCAGCTGCCCCTGCCCGCTCTGCTACTGCGCCGTATAGCCGCCATCGACTACCAGTTCCGCCCCGGTCATGAAGCTCGATTCATCCGATGCCAGCAACACCACGACATCGGCGATCTCGCGCGGCACGCCAAAGCGCGCCATCGGGTGGGCGGCGATCAGCGCGTTGCGCATTTCATTGCCATTTTCGGCGCCGTGCAGCGCGTTGGCGACCATCGGCGTGTCGATGAAGCCGGGGTGGATGGAATTGACGCGGATGTTGAGCGGCGCCCATTCGACCGCGGCCGCCTTGGTCAGCATCAGCACCCCACCCTTCGACGCGCAATAGGCGGCGGCGTTGGGGATGGCGACCTTGCCCAGGATCGACGACAGGTTGATGATCGAGCCGGAGCCGTTGCTGGCCATCGCCGGCCCGGCGTAGCGCATCCCGAGGAAGACGCCATCGAGGTTGATCGACAGGATGTTGCGCCACGCCTCGAGCGTGTGGGACATCAGGTCGAGCGAGTTGCTGCCGATGCCGGCATTGTTGACGAGCACGTCGAGCTTGCCGAACTGCGTGACCGCCGCGCTGACGGCGGATGCCCAATCGGCCTCGCTGGTGACATCATGGAGCTGGAACGCGGCGCGGCCGCCGGTGTCGATGATGCCCTGGGCGATGGCTTCGCCGGAGGGATCACGATCGGTGAGCAGCACCGCGGCGCCCTCGCGCGCCAGTCGGCGGGCGGATTCGGCGCCCAGCCCGCTCGCGGCGCCCGTAACGAGTGCGACCTTGCCTGCGACGCGATTTGCCATTCGGGAACTCCCTTTGGCCGCAGACTAGGCGCGGCGGCACGGCCGGACGATTGGCGATTTCGACAGTCCTGCGGCCAAGAAAAAAGGGCGGACCTTGCGGCCCGCCCTTTTTGCAACCTCGACAGCCGCAGCGATCAGTTCGCGTAGGCTTCGTTCCCGACAAAGCCCATCTTGGTGATGCCGGCCTGCTGGGCATCGGCCATCACGCGATCGACGACTTCATACTTGGCCAGGCCTTCCGGGCGCAGGCGCAGTTCCGGCTGGGTCGGCATTGCGGCCGCCTGCTTCAGATAGCTGCGCAGCGTGGGTTCATCGACTTCCTGCTTGTTCCAATAAATGTTGGACAGGAAATCGATGTCGATCTGGTTGAACACCGGATCGGGCTGGTTGGGCGTGTTGTTCGGCGGCGGCAGATCGAGCTTCACGGCATGGGTCTGCACCGGGATGGTGATGATGAACATGATGAGCAGCACGAGCATGACGTCGATCAGCGGCGTCGTGTTCATGTCGTTCATTGGGGCGTCGTCGCCGCCCTCTCCGCCCACTGCCATAGACATGGAAAATATACTCCTGATGTGGTGCCAGGGGGCGGCGCCGCCGCCCCGCTGGAATTAGCGCGTTACATAGCCCGGCGTCGGTTCCGAGATAAAACCGATCTTGACGAAGCCGGCGCGCTGCATCGTGTAGATCACGCCGCCGACGCACCGATATTCCATGTCCTTGTCGCCGCGGATATGGACTTCGGGAAGCTCGACCTTGGCACCCTTGGCTTCCTGCCGCTTGATCTCGGCCTTCAGCGCTTCGACGCCACGATTGAGCAGTTCCTCCTTGGTTTCGACCTTTACCTGGCCCCAATAGGTGTCGCAGTTCGCGTCGACCGAGAGCAGGACGTTTTCCGGCTTGGTCGTCGTCGGCAGGTTGGTCACGGTCGGCAGTTTCAACGGCACGGTCTGGATGACGACCGGGACGGTGATGAGGAAGATGATGAGCAGCACCAACATGACGTCGACGAGCGGCGTCGTGTTGATTTCCGTCATCGGGCCTTCTTCACCGTCTTCGCTCGGCGATCCGATGTTCATCGACATGGGTCAGATGCCCTTTCCGGCTCGCGCTTTTCAGCGAGCCTGCGGCTTGACGGCAGCGGCGGGCGCCATGACGGCAGGCTGGGCAACGCGGGCACCCGAAACCAGGGCACCATGAACGTCGGCCGAGAAGTTGTTGAGCTTGTCGGTCACATCCTTGTTGCGGCGGATCAGCCAGTTGTAGCCGAGCACGGCCGGCACGGCGACGAACAGGCCGATGGCGGTCATGATCAGGGCTTCACCGACGGGGCCGGCGACCTTGTCGATCGACGCCTGGCCGGCGAGACCGATGTTGATGAGCGCGCGATAGATACCGATGACGGTGCCCATCAGGCCGATGAACGGCGCGGTCGAGCCGACCGAGGCGAGGAAGGCAAGACCGCCGGTCAGCTTCGACGACACGGCAGCGGTCGAGCGGTTGAGCGCCATCGTCACCCATTCGTGCTGGTCGATCTTGTCGGTCAGGCGGCCTTCATGGTGATCCGAAGCGCGCAGGCCGTCATCGACGATCTGCTTGAACGGCGAATTCTTTTCCAGCTTGGCGGCACCCGACTTGAGATCCGGCGCGGTCCAGAACTTCTTTTCGAGGTCGGCGGCTTCGCCAAGAACCTTACGCTGGTCGATGAACTTGGTGATGATAATGTACCACGACACGAACGACATGAACACCAGCACGCCAAAGATCGACTGGGCGATGATGCCGCCCTGCGACAGTGCGGCCATCAGGCCATAGGGGTTTTCGACTGCGACGGTTTCCATTTTTATTTCCCTCGATTTATTCGATGTTCGGTTGAATTGCGGTGCGATTGGCGATGCGGTCCATCCCGGGGCCGGCTGGCACCCGGGGCGGCAGGGTTAGCGGGCGTCCGTAAGTTTCCACTTGATCGACTGCGGGCGGGTTTCCGCCACCGGCTGGCCCTCGCGGGTCGCCGGGTTGAAGCGGAAACGCCGTTTGATGATGTTGCAGGTCGCTTCATCAAGCCGCGGGAAACCGCTCGACTGCGTCACCTGGCATTCGCCCACGCGGCCGTCGGCGCCGATCGTGTACGTCACCCGGGTGGTGCCGCTTTCTTCCGCACGCCGCGAGGCATCCGGGAAATCGTCATCGGTAAAGGTGTTGCCGCGGCCCTTTGGCGTTGCCGCGGTCGGCGCGGCGGTCGGCGCGGGTGCCGGCGGCGCCGGCGGGGCCGGCGGCGTGAACACCGGCGGCTGCGGTGCGGCCACGGTCGTCTGCGTGGTGATCGTCGGCGCTGCGGTCTGCGCGATCGAAACCTCCGGCGGTGGCACGTACGGCGGAATCTCGACGTCCTTGGGCGGCGGCGGCGGCGGTTCTTCCGGCGGCGGCGCCTCTTCCTTGACGTTCACGGTTTCCAGCGGCTTCACGATTGCCTTCACGACCTGCAATGCAAGGCCGGTGATAAGGGCATAGCCGATGATGACGTGCAGCACGGCCACAATGGCCAGTGCAATCATCCGGTTTCTGCTCATCCCCTGATCAGCGTATGCCATGGGCGCTCCGGTACTCCTGTGAAAACAAAAATGCCGGGATCGCCGGGGGCACCTCTACCCTCAGCCCGTCAACGATCCCTCTCCAACCCCGCTTTAACCTTATCGTGGCCAGCGCCGCAACCGCATAATGTTGGCAGGCGGGGGGATATCTGACGTAGAAACTCAAGTTTATCGCTCGCAAAGCCCGTTTCGGACACAGAATATTGCCGATTGCCTATCTGTTCGGGTAATGTTCCAACCGTTGCCGTCCGCCGGCCGAGAGCGTAAACCCGGGCCATGTTCCGAACCCGCTTTGCCGCCCATTCCGCCGCCCTGCCCGCCGCCTTTGCCCTGCTGCTGGGCACCGCCGCCCCCGCATCAGCTGCCCCCGCCTATGCCGACCTCGCTGACCTGACGCTGGCGGCGCCGATGCTCGTCCGCGCGACCATCACCAAGGCCGAACGCATTGCCGACCGTGACAGCCCGGGCCTCGCGCCCGGCAGCGCCCGCCTGCTGGTCACCGCTGCGGTCAACGCCGCGCTGGTCGCCCCCGGCGCCATTCCGGCGGCGCTGCAATGGCTTTGGGATGCGCCGCTCGATGCGCGCGGCAAGGCGCCGAAGGCCAAGGGCGAGGTCGTGCTCGCCTGGCTCGCCGCGCCGGCTGCCGATGGCAAGACGCAGCTGGTGGCGCGCGATGCGCAACGGCCCTGGGATGCCGCGACCGAAGCAACGGCACGGGCCATCGCCACCGAGGCGCGATCGGGAAATGTGCCGGTCGTCACCGGCGTCAGCAATGGGTTCCGCGCCGATGGCACAATCCCCGGCGAAAGCGAAAGCCAGTTTTTCCTGACCGCCGCCGACGGCAAGGGACTGACGATGGTCGTCACCGCCAAGCCGGGCGAGGCACGCCGTGTCGCCA
>JBBQKM010000198.1:0-5720 GCA_038326915.1 Sphingomonadales bacterium | reverse complement strand
CCGCCTGGGGGGGGGGTCTCCCCCGTGGCCCCCCCCCCGCCCCCCCCCCCCCCGGGGTGGCCCGCGCCCCCCCCCCCCCCCACGGGGGAGGGAGTTTTCGCTAGCTCCGCCCTGTCCGCCGTGGCCCCATCGGCGGCGGCGGGAAATCGAGCGGAGCGACTGCTGCGCCCGGCGTGCCCGCGGTGACGCGGTTGTAGATCGCCAGCCCCACCGGGCTGTAGCTGACAACCTCCACCAGCAGCAGCGATGCCACCATCGTGCCGATGCCCCAGCCCCAGGCCGGGTGGACACGGCCGCTGCGCCGCCGGTCGGCCACGACGCCGATGACCGGGAAGATCAGTGTCGCCACAAACGTCGCCTCGAACGCCCAGGGCGCCAGCAGCGGCATCGGCAGCAACCGCCCGAAACCCGGCCCGAGCAGCATCGCCATGCCGCAGAAGTGCAGGCGGCGGTGCCAGTCGGTCTGGCGCCGCAGCCCGATCGCCGCCGCGCTCAACCCGGCAAAGGTGAACACCGACACGGGATCGAAGACGAGGAACTGCACCGGCTGGAAAAAAAACGGCACCTGCCCGCGCCGGACGATCGCCAGCGTCACCAGGCAGCCGAGCACCACCATCGCGACCATCCACGCGCTCGCGATCCAGCCGAGCCGGCGATGCATGGCCCGGTTGCCGGTCGCGACGAAATAATTCTGCGCCACATAAAGCGCCACCCAGCCCATGAAGACGATGGCATGGGCATGCACCAGCGGCGGCGAGGCAAAGCTCGATCGCCCCATGGCGAGTTGCAGCGAAAAACCGGCAGCGATCACCGCCGCCATGCCGAAGGCCGAATTCAGGAAAAACCGCCCGTCACCCGGCATCGTGACCCGCGGCCGATCGGCAAGTGTCGCCATGGCTGTTCCCCTCCACGTTGCTGCAATTCTATGGCAGGCGGGCCTGCCAATCAAATGTCGTGGCAGGTCGCCGCTAGCAGGAAAAAATTGCCGGCGATTGTCGAAATCCGCCAAAGCCGCCGCTCATCATTACAGGCGCCGGTCTGTTCCCGCGCCCCAACGGAGCCTGCCATGCCGCCACGCCGGGAGTCGCCAGAACCGGCCGCGTCGACATCATCGCGCACGCGCCGGCCAGGACCGAAATCTGATTGCCAGCCGCTTGCGAAACCGAAAGGATAAGACCGATGGAATATACACTGCTCTTTCTCGAAACCGCCGCCGAGATGGCGCGAGGCGAAACCGCCGATGCGCCTGAATACTGGGGCGCCTGGACCGCCTATATGGGTGCCATGGCGGCGGCCGGCGTGATGCGCGGCGGCAATGCGCTGATGCCGCCGGCGACGGCGACGACCTTGCGCATCGCCGACGGCAAATGGGCGGTCCAGGACGGGCCGTTCGCCGACACCAAGGAACAGCTCGGCGGCTATGTCATCATCGATGTCCCCAATCTCGACGCGGCGTTGGAATGGGCAGCGCGCGCCCCCTGCGCCACCGCCGGATCGGTGGAGATCCGTCCCGTGATGCCGAACCCACCGGGGACATGAGCGAGGCCGCGCGCCGCGGTTTCGAGGATGCGGCAGCCCGCCGCAGCGTCGAGATTGCGGCGCGCACCTCCTATGGCCGGCTGCTGGCGCTGCTCGCCAGCCGCAGCCGCGACATCGCCGCCGCCGAGGATGCGCTTGCCGAAGCGCTGGAGGCAGCGATCGCGACCTGGCCCGATCGCGGCGTGCCGGCCAATCCCGATGCCTGGCTGTTGACCGCGGCACGGCGCAACCTCGGCCATGCCCGCGCCCGGCAGGCCACGGCGACAACGGGAGCCGCGACGATGGCGCTGCTGCAGGATGAGCGCGATTCCCATGGCGCGGTGCCGTTCGGCGACGAACGGTTGAAGCTGCTGTTCGTCTGCGCCCACCCCGCCATCGACGCCAGCGTGCAGGCGCCGCTGATGCTGCAGACGGTGCTGGGGCTGGACGCGGCGCGCATTGCCGCCAGCTTCCTCGTCGCGCCGGCGACGATGGGGCAAAAGCTGGTGCGCGCCAAAGCCCGCATTCGCGACGCCGGCATCGCCTTTGCAATTCCTGAGTCCGAGCAACTGCCCGAACGCCGCGCCGCCGTGCTCGCCGCCATCTATGCCGCCTATGGCACCGCCCACGATACCATTACCGGCGCCGATCCGCGTGGCGAGGGTTTGGCCGGCGAGGCGATCTGGCTGGCGCGGCTGCTGTGCGAGTTGATGCCCGACGACCCCGAAGCGCTCGGCCTGCTCGCGCTGATGCTGTTCTGCGAGGCGCGGCGCCCGGCACGGCGCGATGCCGCCGGCGGTTTCGTGCCACTGCGCGCCCAGGACCCGCACCGCTGGGATGCAGCGATGCTGGCCGAGGCAGAGGCGCTGCTGCGTACCGCGGCGCGCCATGCCACGCCGGGGCGGTTCCAGATCGAAGCGGCGATCCAGTCGCTGCACGCCGAAACGGTGATGACCGGCGTCTCCAATCCCGGGCCGCTGCTGGCGCTCTACGACCTGCTGCTGGCGACGGCGCCGTCGATCGGCGCGCGCGTCAGCCGGGCGGTGGCGCTGGCGGCGCTCGATCCGGCAGCGGCTTGCGCCGCGCTCGACGCACTGGCCGATCGCTGCGCGACCTATCAGCCGTGGTGGGCGGCGCGCGCGCATCTCCTGCGGCTGACCGGCGACATGGCGCGCGCGCACGCCGCGACGAAGACGGCGGCAGGGCTGGCCAGCGACCCCGCAGTGCGCGCGTGGCTGCTCGCCACCCTGCAAGAATAACTTGCTGTTGCGGTTGCCGCGGCCACGCTAGCGTGGGTCGAAGGCCGCGTCACCGCCCGGCCGCCACCACATCGGAGACCCGCCATGACCGACTATGTGCCCCCGAAAGTCTGGACCTGGAACAAGGACAATGGCGGCCGCTTCGCCAACATCAACCGCCCGATCGCCGGCGCCACCCATGACAAGGACCTGCCCGTCGGCAAGCATCCGCTGCAGCTTTATTCGCTCGGCACGCCCAACGGCGTGAAGGTGACCGTGCTGCTCGAGGAGCTGCTCGCCGCCGGCCATGGCGGCGCCGAATATGATGCGTGGCTGATCAACATCGGCAATGGCGACCAGTTCAGCAGCGGCTATGTCGCCGCGAATCCCAATTCCAAGATCCCGGTGCTGGTCGACCACAGCGTGTCGCCACCCCAGCGGGTGTTCGAATCGGGCGCCATCCTGCTGTATCTTGCCGAAAAGTTCGGCGCCTTCCTGCCCAAGGGCCATGCCGCGCGCACCGAGGCACTGTCGTGGCTATTCTGGAACATGGGCTCGGCGCCTTTCCTCGGCGGCGGCTTTGGCCATTTCTACGCCTATGCGCCGTCGAAGATGGAATATCCGATCGATCGCTATGCGATGGAGGTGAAGCGTCAGCTCGATGTGCTCGACCGGCATCTGGCGGTGAACGATTACATGGCCGGCGCCGAATACAGCATCGCCGACATGGCGATCTGGCCGTGGTACGGCGCGCTGGTAAAGGGGCTGATCTACGAGGCCGGCGAGTTCCTGTCGGTGCAGGACTATACCCACGTCCAGCGCTGGACCGACCAGATCGCCGCCCGCCCGGCGGTGAAGCGCGGCCGCATGGTCAACCGCGCCTTTGGTGACCCCGCCAGCCAGTTGCTGGAACGCCACGACGCCAGCGATTTCGATACCAAAACCCAGGACAAGGTGGCAGCGACCGCATGATCAATATCGCGGAGCCGGTGCCCGGCAGCCTGCCCGATACGCTTGGCCAGCAGCGCATCATCCAGTTCGAACCCGGCCGCGCCGCGATCGAATATCGCTGCGGGCTGCACATGTGCCATTCGGGCGGCGTCGCGCAGGGCGGCTTTGTCGCCGGCTGGATCGACGCCGCGATGGCGCACGCAGTGATGGCGAAACACGGCATGGACCGGGTGCCGATCTCGCTCGATCTCAAGATCAGCTATTTCGCGCCGACCAACCCCGGGCTGGTCATCGCCGAAGGCTGGATCGAAAGCGGCGGCCGTAGCACGCTGTTCGCCGAAGGCCGGCTTCTCGATGCCAATGGCAAGGTGCTGGCCAAGGGCATTTCGACGATCCGCCTGATCGACAGCGCCCGGGTAGCAGCGACGATGACCGGGGCGGCAGCCTGAGGGCCGGCCGCTAGTCGAGGTTCGGCCGGCACCAGGTTTCGGCCTGTTCGATGCTGACGCCGCGGCGGACGGCATAATCGGCCAGCTGGTCCTTGCCGATGCGGGCAACGCCGAAATAGCTGCTTTCGGGGTGGGCGAAGTAAAAGCCCGACACGCTTGCCGTCGGCAGCATGGCAAAGCTTTCGGTCAGCGTGATTCCGGTGCGCGCGGTGGTCTGCATCAGGTCGAACAGCGTCGCCTTCAGGCTGTGTTCCGGGCAGGCCGGATAGCCGGGGGCCGGGCGGATGCCGTTGTACTGTTCGCGGATCAGGTCGGCATTCGATTGCCGGGGCGTGGTTTCATAGCCCCAGATCTCGCGGCGGACGCGTTCGTGCAGATATTCGGCAAAGGCCTCCGCCAGCCGGTCGGCGAGCGCCTTCAGCAGGATATCCTGGTAATCGTCGTGCGCCGCCTTGAAGCGCGCCAGATGCGGTTCGATGCCATCGCCGGCGGTGACGGCAAAGCCGCCGAGCCAGTCGCCATCGGGCGAAATGAAATCGGCGAGGCAGGAATTGGGCCGCCCTTCGCGCTTGGCGATCTGCTGGCGCAGGAACGGGAAGCGGGCGATTTCTTCCGACCTGTTGTCGCCTTCGAACACCACGACGTCATCGCCGTCGCGCCGCGCCGGCCAGATCGCGACGATGCCGCGCGGCCGCAGCCAGGATTCGTCGACGATCTGCCCGAGCATCTTCTGCGCATCGGCAAACAGGTTCGTGGCGCTTTCGCCGACGACCGGATCGTTGAGAATCGCCGGGTAATTGCCCGCCAGCTCCCACGCCTGGAAAAACGGCGTCCAGTCGATGTACGGAATCAGCTCGGCCACCGTCACATCGTCGATCGCCTGCACGCCGGTAAACGCCGGTCGCACCGGCGGATGGGCGGCGAAATCGGGCCCATAGGCATTGGCGCGCGCAGCATCGAGCGACACCAGTTTCGACTGGCCGCTGTTGGCGCGCTTGACGCGGATATCCTCATACTCCAGCGCCGTCGCGGCGACGAGATCGTCCTTCAGCGTGTCGCTGACCATCGTGCCCGCCACGCCGACAGCACGGCTGGCATCGAGGACATGGATGACCGGCCCCGCGTACGCCGGCGCGATGCGCAGCGCGGTGTGGACGCGGCTGGTCGTGGCGCCGCCGATCAGCAGCGGCATCGTCATGCCGGCGCGCTGCATTTCGGCGGCGACGGTGACCATTTCATCGAGCGACGGCGTGATCAGCCCCGACAGCCCGATCATGTCGGCGCCTTCGTCGTTGGCGGCCTTCAGGATCGTCTGGAACGGCACCATGACGCCAAGGTCGATGACTTCGAAATTGTTGCACTGGAGGACGACGCCGACGATGTTCTTGCCGATATCATGGACGTCGCCCTTGACCGTCGCCATGATGATCTTGCCCTTGGAGCTTGATCCGGCAGACTTTTCCGCTTCGATATAGGGCAGCAGGTGAGCCACGGCCTTTTTCATGACGCGTGCCGATTTGACGACCTGGGGGAGGAACATCTTGCCGCCGCCGAACAGGTCGCC
>JBBQKM010000197.1:0-5729 GCA_038326915.1 Sphingomonadales bacterium | reverse complement strand
GGGTGCGGACCATGCCGCCTTCACGCAACCGCGCGAGATGTTGAGATACCGCCGACTGCGACAGGCCGGTCATGTCGACCAGTTTGCTGACCGGGCACTCACCCTGGCTCAAGCGGCAAAGCAGCAACAGACGCTGTTCATTGGCGATCAGCTTGAGCGTTGCCGCAGCATCGGCGGCGCGGCTGGCGAGCATTTCAACGCTGGATCCGGTCATCATGCGGGGGGATTTGCGCCACGGCCGGGCGTTGGCGCGGACTTCAGGCCATCGTCGCGTAGCACAATGTAGATTGCGGGGATGACCAGAACGGTCAACAGCGTCGAAGAAGCGAGCCCGAACAGCAGCGAGATGGCAAGGCCCTGAAAGATCGGATCGGTAAGGATCACTGCCGCTCCGATCATCGCCGCGGCCGCCGTCAACACGATCGGCTTGAAGCGAATGGTCCCGGCTTCGACCAGCGTGTCGCGTAGTGGCTTGCCCGGTGCCGCGCTGTGGCGGATGAAATCGACGAGCAGGATCGAATTGCGCACGATGATACCGGCGAGCGCAATGAATCCGATCATCGAGGTGGCGGTGAACGGCGCTTTGAATATCAGGTGGCCGATGACGATGCCGATCAGCGTCAGCGGCACCGGCGTCAGGATGACCAGCGGCAGCTTGAAGCTTTTGAACTGCGCCACGACCAGCACATAGATGGCGATCAGCGCGACGCCGAAGGCCGCCCCCATGTCGCGGAAGGTCACCCAGGTGATTTCCCATTCACCGTCCCAGAGCAGGCTGGGCTTTGCTTCGTCGTCGGGCTGCCCGTTGAAGCGGACATCGGGTTTGGCGAGGCCCGCCGCTTTCCAGTCGAAATCGTCGATGGCGCTGTCGACGGCGAACATGCCGTAGATCGGCGCTTCATAGGCACCAGCAAGTTCGGCAGGGACCATGTCGGCGTCGCGGCCGTCGCGGCGGTAGAGCGCGTAGCTGCCGGCCTCGCGGCTGGCGGTGACCAGTTCGCCAAGCTCGATCAGCTTGGGACTGCCATCGGTGCGCGACACGGCGACCGGGGTGCTGGCCAGCGTCTGGCTCCAGCTGCGCGCCGATTGCGGTAGGGCGATGGTGATCGGCAGCGGCGTCCGGCCATCACCGCGTGGAGCATACCCAAGGGTACGATTGCCCATTAGCGCTCCAATGGAATCCTGCACCTCGCGTTCCGACAGTCCGAAATAATCGAGCCGGTCGCGATTGGCAGTGAGGCGCAGGCGCGGGCGGGGCTGGCCGTGGCTGGTATCGACGTCGACAATATAGGGCACGGACCGGAAGAGTTTTTCGATCCTGTCGGCAGTGGCACGGCGCGTTTTTGCGTCGGGGCCATAGATTTCGGCAAGCAGCGTCGCCATCACCGGTGGCCCCGGTGGGGTTTCGACGACCTTCAGCGAACCGCCGGCCGGCAGCGGAATGGCCTTCAACTTTTCACGCAGGTCGAGCGCCACCAGATGGCTGGCGCGGTCGCGGTCTTCCTTGGGCAGCAATGTCACCATCACATCACCCATTTCGGGCCGGTCGCGCAGGAAATAATGGCGGACCAGCCCGTTGAAGTTGAACGGCGCCGACGTGCCGGCATAGGCCTCCATCGCCGTTGCTTCGGGCAGGGTGCGGACCACAGCGGCGACGGCAGCCAGGGTGCGGGCCGTCGCCTCGAGACTGGAGCCTTCTGGCATGTCGGCAACGACCTGAAGCTCGGACTTGTTGTCGAACGGCAGCAACTTGACCGTCACCGCCTTGAAATAGAAGGCCGAGCAGGCGACGAGCGTCGCGACGCCGACGAGGATGAGGAAATTGCGTGCCGAGCGGCGATCGGTGATGATCCGGCGGGCGACGGGGGCATAGAGTCCGCCGAGCCTGCCACCGCTTTCGTCATGACCATGCGCCGGTTTCGCCAGTGCCTTGCGCGCAAAACGCACCATCAGCCAGGGCGCAAAAATTACCGCGACGAAAAACGAAAACACCATCGCCGCCGAGGCATTGACCGGGATCGGTGCCATATATGGCCCCATCAACCCGGATACGAACAGCATCGGCAGCAACGCCGCGATGACCGTGAGCGTCGCCACAATCGTCGGATTGCCGACTTCGGCGACAGCTTCTATCGCGGCCGTAATGCGGTTGCGATCGTCCGGCATTGCCCAGTGGCGGGCGATATTTTCGATGATGACAATGGCATCATCGACAAGGATGCCGATCGAAAAGATCAGCGCAAACAGGCTGACGCGGTTGATCGTATAGCCCATCACGTTCGACGCAAACATTGTCAGCAGGATCGTCGTCGGGATGACGATGGCGGTGACACCGGCCTCGCGCCAGCCGATGGCGAAGCCGATGAGGATGATGATCGACACCGTGGCAAGCCCCAGGTGATAAAGCAGTTCATCGGCTTTTTCATTCGCCGACGCGCCATAATTGCGCGTCACCGCCACATCGACGCCGGCGGGGATGAGGCTGCCCTTCAGCGCCTCGACCCGGGCGAGCAGCGCGTCCGACACGACGACCGCATTCGCGCCAGATCGCTTGGCGACGGCGAGGCTGACCGCCGGTGCGCTGTGCCAGATCTTGCCTTCAATGGCCCAGCGCCAGGCCCGCGCCTGGTCCTCGCGCGGGCCTTGGGTGACATCGGCGACATCGCGCAGATACACCGGCGACCCGTCGACGGCGCGGACCGTCAGCCCGCCGATTTCGGACGCCGACGCCAACGTCCTGCCCGCGGTTACGGTGACGGCGTTCCCTGCGTCGCGCATGCTGCCGACCGGAGTGGCGCGATTGGCCTGCGATGCAGCCTCGATGACATTGGCCAACGGCACCCGGTGCAGGGCGAGGCGCGCGGGATCGGGGGCGATGCGGAGCTCATCCGGACGGCCCCCGGTTACGAAGGTCAGCCCGACATTGTCGACCTTGGCGATTTCGGTGCGCAGCTTGGTCGCCAGTTCATGCAACGCCGCATCGTTCCAGCGACCGGCAGCGCCGGGCTTGGGCGACAGCGTCAGCACCACCATCGGTACATCGTTGATGCCGCGCACCGTGACCTTGGGCGCCGGGATGCCAACCGGGATTCGATCCATGTTGGCGCGGAGTTTTTCCTCGATGCGGGTTGCCGCGGCATCGGGGTTGGAGCCGACGAGGAAGCGTGCCGTCACCATCACGCCGTCGTCCTCGGCCTGCGTATAGACATGCTCCACGCCGTCGACGCTCTTGACGATGGTTTCGAGCGGGATGCCGACCAGTTCGACCGCGTCGGCGGCGGCCAGCCCCGGCGCCATGACCTGGATATCGACCATCGGCACGCTGATCTGCGGTTCTTCCTCACGCGGGATGGCGAGCAGCGACAACAGCCCGATGACCAGCGCCGCAAGCAGCAGCAGCGGCGTCAGTGGCGACTGGATGGTGGCGCGGGTCAGCCGGCCCGAAAGACCGAGATTGACGGGCTCGGTCGTCATTTGGCGGCGTCCGCCGCGCGGAAAATGATGTCGCCCACGCCGACGCCCGACAGTATCTCCACAGTGTCGGTCCCCGACGCGGCGGCAATCTGCACCGGCACCGCGCTGACCTGGCCGCTGGCAATGACATCGACATAGTCGATACCGAAGCGCGTGGTCACAAAGCGGCGCGGCAGGACGATGGCGCGGCGGCGGCCGGTTTCGAGGGCAACCCCGATACGGCGGCCGATGAAGCGTTCCGACAGCCCCGGCAGGCTGGCATCAGCTATGACCTGGCCACCGGTGATCAATGGGTAGACCTGGACAATCTGCGCGGTGCGCGCACCGTCGATTGGGTCGGCAAGCGTTACCACCGCGCCAATGCGCAACCTGTCGGCGAGCGATTCGGGCAGCATCAGCCGCAGCACCGGCGGCCCGGCGGTGATGGTGGCAATCGACTGGCCGGGGGAAACCACCGAGCCGGCGGGCACATCGGCGCGCAGCACGCGACCGCTGGCAGGGGCCAGCACAGCGCCCTGACCGATCATGCTGGCGCTGGCGCCCTGCTGCGCTCGCGCCGCAGCGACTCGGGATTCGGCGGTGCGCGCCGTGGCGAGCGCAGTATCGAGCCGCGCCTTGGCATAGACTTTGTTGCGGTAAAGGTCCTCGATCCGCGCCAGATCGGCGCGGGCACGAATGGCCTCGGCATCGGCGGCGGCGACCTGGGCGCCGGCCGCGCTGGCCTCATAGCCGAGCCGGCTGTCGCTGACGTTTCCGATGCGCTGGCCGCGTGCCACCCTGTCACCGGCACGCACCCGCAGATCGACGAGCGTTCCCTGCAGCCTGGCGCGCGCGTCGGCCTGGTCGCGGCTGGTGATTTCGGCCGACACCGTTTTCATGTCGGCGATATCGCTGGCCGCCAGCGTGAGTTGCTGGCCAGCCGGCACCGCCGTTGCAACCGGCGTTTCGGCCTTTTTGGCATCGCAGCCAGCCAGCGCCAGCAGCGCTGCCGTTGCCAGCCAGGTCGGCCGCCGTGGATGTATCGCCATGCCGCAATTCCTGTTGTCAGCGGACCGTCGGCAAGCCGGCGGCCTTCCAGGCGGCAAGGCCGCCGCCGAGATGCGTATCGATCGCCGCCTTGGCGCTGGCGCATTTATTGAGCGCCATGCCCGAGCGTTTGCCGCCGGCGCATTGCAGCACGACGGTATTGCCCGCGGTCGCCGTCAGTGCGGAGGGGTCGAACCCCGACAGGGGCAAGTTGACGGCCCCGGCAATATGTTCGGCGACAAACTCATTGGGCTCGCGGACATCCACAAGCGTCACCGAGCCGGCGGCGAGCATAGCCTGCAATTCCAGCGCCGTCACTTCGCGGTGGCTGGCAGTCTTTCCTAGGCCGAACATCGTCGATCTCCCCTTGTCTGGATAGGTAGCTAATTTATGACTTGTATATATCGCGTAACTCTTATATTACGTCAAGCACCTTCTCGGCAGCAAAAATGGCCGGGCCTTGGCGGGAGAGCGAAATGGCAGTGCCGAAAATCATCGTGTTGGGCGCCGGACTCGGCGGCACGATCGCCGCCTATGAATTGCGCGGAAAGTTGAAGAAGCGTGCCGAAATCATGGTCCTGGCCGAATCTGAAGATTATTGGTTCGTGCCGTCGAATCCCTGGGTCGCAGTGCGCTGGCGCGAACCGGAAGCGATTCGGGTCCACCTTCCGCCGATCTTTGCCGACCATGGCATCGGCTTCTCTTCGGTCGGCGCGAAACGCGTGCACCCGGCCGAAAAGCGCATAGAGCTCAATGACGGCAGCAACATTGATTACGACTATCTTGTAATCGCCACGGGTCCCGACCACGCCTATGACGAGATCCCCGGCTTTGGCCCCGAGGGCCATACCGTTTCGGTATGTCAGACCCATCATGCCGCCGAGGCCGCCGACAAGTTCGACGCCTTCGTGCTCAATCCCGGCCCGATCATCATCGGCGCCGCGCAGGGCGCGTCCTGCTATGGCCCGGCCTATGAATTCGCGATGATCCTCGACACCGAATTGCGGCGCCGCAAGATCCGTGACCAGGTGCCGATGACGTTCGTGACTGCCGAACCCTATGTCGGCCATCTCGGACTCGACGGGGTTGGCGACACCAAGGGCATTCTCGAAAGCGAGATGCGCAACCGCCATATCAAATGGATCACCAGCGCCCGCGTCACCAGCGTCGAAGCCGGCATGATGCATGTCGACGAGATTGCCGAAGGCGGTGCCGTGACGAAATCCCAC
>JBBQKM010000196.1:0-5752 GCA_038326915.1 Sphingomonadales bacterium | reverse complement strand
GCCCCCCCCCCCCCCCCCCCCCCCCCGCCGGCGGCGCATTTGCTACCCCTCGTCATCGACCGGTGTTGGAAAGTCCGGCAACCGCGATCGAGGTGACTTTCGAGACTTTCGTCCGGTTCCGGACAGTGCCTTAGGCGGCGCGGCGCAGGCGGCCGGTGTGGGGCACCCCGCTTGTGATGGCGGCGACCTGGCCGTCGGCGGTGAAGTGGACGGTGGCGATGCGGGCGGTGAGCGCGGCGCGGACTTGCGCCGGATCGGCGCCGAGCGCGGTGGCGGCGTCGATCATCGGCGCCGTGGGGGCGACGCGGGGCCGGCTGCGGCGCAGATCGATGAGGGTCCACAGGACCCAGGCGGCGGTGAGGGCGACGATCATGGTGGCGGCGAGTTCGGTCAGGCGGAGCAGGCTTTGCCAGCCGCCGAGCCACACGACCTCCTGCGCCAGGACGTGGAAGCCCATCAGCCAGCCGCCGACGATGGCGAGCGGCATCAGGAACCACGCCCAGCACAGCGCCGACAGCAGGGTGGCGCCGTGGCGTTGCCGGCGGCTTTGCAGGTGCGGCATGTTGATGATCAGCGATGTCATGATGGCTGCAACCTCTTGTCGCTGACTCCCCGGTCGCTGGCGCCCCAGATCGCCGCCTTGCCGTTTTGCCGGCGCACGGCGCGCAGGATGCCGACGAGGGCTGTCGACACGCCGATGGCCCAATAGGCGATGGGGTACCAGATGATCCAGAAATAATAGCGGCCGAGCCCGCCGGCGCGGGCTTCGTAGCGGCTGTCGATGGTCAGGCTGGTGCCGAACTGGAACAGGCAGGTGATCGACAGCAGCACGCCGAACCAGCGCGGCATGACATCGACCGCCCAGCCGAAGGGATCGGGCTCGATGATGTGAACGACGGCGGCGACCATGGCGAGCGCGAGGAGATACGCCCAGACGACCGAGACCCAATATTCGGCGGCGAGCAGCCACAGCGCGCGGTTGCGCCAGCGCAGGATGCGGGGGAGGTAGCGGATCATCACCTCCGCACCCCCCTGGGCCCAGCGGGCGCGCTGTTTCCACAGGCCGCGCACGCTTTCGGGCATCAGCACCCAGCACAGGGCGTTGGGCTCGAACCGGATGCGCCAGCCGCCGAGCTGGAGTTTCCAGCTGATGTCGATGTCTTCGGTGACCATGTCGGTCGACCAGTAACCGACTTGGGCGAGCGCATCGCGGCGGAAGGCGGCGATGACGCCGGAAACGGTGAAGATGCGGCCATAGGCCTGTTGGGCACGCTTGATCATGCCGACGATGGCGGAAAACTCGCCGACCTGGATGCGGCCAAGCAGGGTGGTGCGGTTGCGGACGCGGGGATTGCCGGTGACGGCGCCGACGCTGGCATCGGCGACGAAATGGCGGACGAGCCAGGCGGTGGCTTCGGGGGAAAGCAGGCTGTCGCCATCGATGCCGACGATGATTTCGGCATCGGACAGCATGGCGGCGGCGCGCATGCCCATCGCCTTGCCCTGGTTGCTGGCGAGGTTGATGACCCGCATGTTGGGGGTGCGGGCGGCAAGGTCGGTCAGGATGGCGAGCGTGTCGTCGCGGCTGGCATCGTTGACGGCGATGATTTCGAAATTGGGGTAATTCTGGCGGGCGGCAAAGGCGATGGTATCGCGGACATTGTCGCCTTCATTGTGGCAGGGGATGACGATGGCGACGCTGGGGTAGCGGTCGAGCACCGGCAGCGGGCCATAGACATCGGGTTTGCCGCGTTCGTTGCGGATGTAAAAGATGACCGCGCCGATCATCCAGACATAGGCCATGACGAGCGGATAGTAGAAGATAAGCCGCATGCCATCGAGGGTGTGATGCGCGGCATGGCGAACGGCATCGAGCCCGGCGCCGAGAAGGGTGAGGGCTTCGTTCACGGCTGTTTGGCCAGTGCGAACGATTCCTGCAGCGTGGCGAGCTGCGGGGTGTTGGTGTGGACGTCGTCGGGGTAATAGCCGATGTGCTGCGCTCCGGCGGCCTTGAGCACGGCGATCTGGCCGGCAAAGGCGCTGGCGGCAACCGGCCGCTTGCTGCGCCAGTCGACGGATTGCAGTTCGAACACCGTGCGGTCGATGGCGCCGGGGATCAGCCGGACCTGGGCGACGAGGCGCTGCAGCCAGGCGTCGCCATCGGCGGCTTCCTCCATGGTCGGCATCGCCTCTACGGCGACGAAATCATAGTGTTTGAGGAAGACGGGGAGCGACTGGGCGTACCATTCCTCCGCATCGGGCTGGAGAATGGGGCGCGAATAGATGTTGCGCGCGGTCTTGATGTACGACCGGTAGATGCGGGCGCGGGCGGCGAGTTCATCGGTGAAGCCGGCCATCATCTCGTTCTTGCGGTGCGCCCACGCCAGCCGCGACGCCGGGGTGGCGCGCAGCGTGGCGACGTCGGTCGGCAGGCCCCAGGCCTTGCGGCCATAGGCCAGCGCGGCGGGGGAGGCGTCTTCATAATCCGACAGGATGCCATCGTCGTGGAACAACAGCCCATCGAAGGCGGCGTGCTTGGCGAGATCCTCGTAGAGGTCGCCGACCCAGCGGCGGGCAGCGGGAACGAAGGGCGACAGGCGGGTGTAGATATGGCCCGGCACCTGCGCCTTGCCGTCGCGCCATTCCTTGACGTACCAGTCGGCAGGCAGCGCAGCATTGGGTGGGGCCTTGAACGCCATCATCGGCATCCAGGCATAGACTTTGACGCCGGCACGGTTCTTCAACGCGGCGGCGGCATAGCCGAACAGGTCTTCCTTCATCGGCAAATGCCGGTTGGGGTAATACAACGCGTCGGCGTTGCCATCGCCATCGGGGTCGGAATAGGCCTGAAGATAGACTGTGGTGGCACCGCTGGCGGCAACGCGGTTGACCAGCGCATCGAGGTTGCGGCGCTGCTGGCCGGCATCGCGATCATAGACGTAGTCGAGGTCGACATGCATCACCCGCTGCGGCCGGTCGGCGCGCAACGTCGTCATGATCTCGGCAAACGCCGGCACTTCGGGGTCGTCGGTCATGATCAGCCGGTCGATGACGGCAAGGTCGTTGCGGGCATCGTTGACGCCATCATTTTCGGCGAGCGTGATCGGCATGCCGGCCTTTTTCGCGGCGGCGACGGCGATGTCGTTATACTCGCCGAACGGCCAGACGATCACGCGCGGCCGCTTGCCGGTGTGCTGGAGGATGAAATCGCTGCTCTTCTGCATGCCGTCGCGCATCCGGGCGGCATATTCGGCGTCGCTTTCATACCGGCGCTCGGCGGGCAGGTAGCGGCGGGTGGTCACCGCGGCGGCGCGGCTGCCCTGCGGATTGGCGTCGATGCCGTGGTGCATGTCGAAGGTGTGCGAGGCGATCTCGACAAGCCCGGAGGCCTGGAGTTCCTTGACCTGGCTCCAGTTCAGCACGGGTTTGTCGCCGGGCACATCGGGCTTGGCGGCACGGTCCATCCAGGTGCCGATCAGCGCCTCGACCGCCGGGATATTGTGCTGCTTCAGGATCGGAAAGACCCGCGTGTAAAAGCTTTCAAAGCCGTCGTCGAAGGTCAGCAGCACGGCCTTTGGCGGCAGCTTGGCCTTGCCGGCATGGGCATCGATGATCTGCTGGATGCTGATGAAATGATAGCCGTTGCCAAGCAGCCATTCGACGTGTTCGGCAAAATTGCGCTGGGCGACAGCCATGCGATCGAACGGGCCGACCTTTTGCCCCACCGCCGGGATGTCGTGATAGCTGAGCACGATATAGGGCTCGGGTGGCTGCACCGGTGCAGCGCGGGCAGGGGTGGGCACGGAAAGGATGGGCGCGCCAATGGCAGCAACCAGTGCTGTCAGCCAGCGGCCGAATTTCGATATCATTGCTGCTTTGGTCTCTTGAATACGGATGCCATGCCCGGGTTCGGCAAGCGGGCTAACGGCAGTCCTCTAGCGGTGTGCGGATTAACGCGCGCCGCGCCTGTGCATTAAATGTGGGACAGATGCACATCATCAAGGGGTAGATAGCAGTATATTGCAGTGCAGCAAAGAGGGGTCAGCCCTCCGCGTCGCGGAACTGGGCGCGTTTTGGCCCCAGGTAGCCGAACAGGAACGCCGCGACCTTGCGCATCTGGATCTCCTCCGAACCTTCGGTGATGCGATAGCGGCGGTGGTGGCGATAGATGTGCTCGAACGGCTTGTGCCGGCTGTAACCGATGCCGCCATGGACCTGCATGGCGCGGTCGGCGGCCTCGCACACCAGCCGGTTTGCCCAGTAATTGCACATCGACACCTTGTCCGAAATCTCGCGCTCGATGGCCTTGTGTTCCATGTTGTCCATCTGCCAGGCAGTCTTGCGGATCAGCAGGCGGAGCATTTCGATCTGGGTGGCGAGCTCGACCAGCGGCCACTGGATGGCTTGGTTGTCGGACAGCGGCTTGCCAAACGGTTTCCGGCTCCGGGCGTATTTGACCGATTCCTCGACGCAGAAATGCGCCGCGCCCAGTGACGATGCCGCCTGGCGGATGCGGTTCTGGTGGACAAATGATTGCCCGATGCCCAGCCCGCGGTCGATCTGGCCCCAATAGGCGTCCTCGGGCACCCAGACGTCGGTGAAGCTGACGCGCGGGTGGTCGGTCGGCATGTTGAAGGTCCACAGATATTCCTCGACCTTCACGCCGGGCGACGTGGCCGGCACGATGAAGCAGGTGATGCCGGTGGCGTCGCCATCCTTTCCCGATGTGCGGGCAAAGACCATGGCATGGGTGGCGACGTGCATCCCGGTTGACCACATTTTCTCGCCGTTGATCAGCCAGCCTGGCTTGCCATCGCGGGCGTGCGGCACGGCGCGGGTTTCCATGAAGGTCGCGTCGGAGCCGTGATTGGGCTCGGTCAGGCCGAACACGGTGCGCATGGCGCCCGACATCACCGCTTCGCCGTCGCGCGCATATTGCTCGGGCGTCGCGAATTCCTTGAACAGCAGGATGAAGGGGTTGTTGCCGACGATCGAATGTTCGTTCTGCAGATCGTTGTGCAGGCCGAGGCCCTTTGCCGCGAGATGTTCGCGGATCACCGCCATGTCGAGGTTGCTGCCGCCCTTCCCGCCCATGCTGGTCGGCCAGGCAAAGCGGTAGTGCCCGGCCTTGTCGGCGACCTCGCGGGCTTCGGCGAGCAGGGCTTCCCATTCGTGCTTCGGCAGCCCGCCGGCGTCCCAATCGGTGCGCGCATATTCGCGGCGGTGATCGAAGAAGCGCATATTGTCGTCGCGCGCCTCGAGGGGCTTGATCTCGGCATCGATGAAGGCATCGAGCTCGGCGAGATAGGCGGTCAGTTCGGGCGAAAGGTTGAAATCCACGGTCATTCCCCAAGGCTTTGGGGATGTTGTGGTCTGCGCCGGGGGGCTGCGCAACCTGACTGATTGATGGGACTATTCGCCGGTCAGCGCGGCGGCAAACTCGCTGGCCTCGAATGGCCGCAAATCGTCCATGCCCTCGCCGACGCCGATGGCGTGGATCGGCAGGCGGAATTTCTCGGCCGCTGCAACGAGCATGCCGCCGCGCGCCGAACCGTCGAGCTTGGTCATCACCAGCCCGGTGATCCGCGCGACGTCGCGGAACACCTCGATCTGGTTGAGGGCGTTCTGCCCGGTCGTGGCATCGAGGACGAGCACCGTGTCGTGCGGTGCGGCGGGCGACAGTTTCTGGATGACGCGGCGCATCTTGGCGAGTTCATCCATCAGCCCGGCCTTGTTCTGCAGCCGGCCTGCG
>JBBQKM010000195.1:0-5793 GCA_038326915.1 Sphingomonadales bacterium | reverse complement strand
GAACCGCGCCACATCGGCGTCGTGGCTGTTGCGCCAGAACTGCCAGTAATCGAACGCCGGCAGCGAATCCTCGTGCAGCCAGACCGCCCCTGCGGCGGTTTTGCCCATCTTGGCGCCATCGGCGCGGGTGATCAGCGGCGTAGTCAGCCCGTAAGCGTCCTTGCCATCCACCCGCCTGATCAGGTCGGTGCCGTTGACGATATTGCCCCATTGGTCCGACCCGCCCATCTGCAAGGTGCAGCCGTAGCGGCGGTTGAGCTCGAGAAAGTCGTACGCCTGCAGGATCATGTAGTTGAATTCGATGAAGCTGAGCGGTTGCTCGCGATCGAGCCGCAGCTTGACCGAATCGAAACTCAGCATGCGGTTGACCGAAAAATGCCGGCCGATATCGCGCAGGAACGGGATGTAGACGAGCTTCGACAGCCATTCGTCATTGTCGGCCATGATCGCGGCGTTGGGACCGTCGAAATCGAGAAAGCGTTCGAAAATGCGGCGAATGCTGGCCTTGTTTGCCGCGATCCGATCGTCGTCGAGCAGCTGCCGCCCCTCGTCCTTGCCTGACGGATCGCCGACCTTGGTGGTGCCGCCGCCCATCAGCACGATGGGGCGATGGCCGGTCTGCTGCAGATGCCGCAGCATCATGATCGACACCAGATTGCCGATGTGCAGGCTCGGCGCGGTGCAATCATAGCCGACATAGGCGGTGACGACGCCGGCCGATGCCGCGGCATCGAGGGCCGCCGCATCGGTGATCTGGTGGATGAAACCGCGCGCTTCGAGCGTGCGCAGGAAATCGGGGGTATGGGCCATGGTGGCGGTTCCATAACCAGTGGGCCCGGCGCTGTCATCAGGCACCGGCAATCCCCCGATGGCGGAAAGCGCAGGCAGCAGCCGTTCCGCTGATGACAATCGCTCGCAAATCCGCCACCTTCCCCACCATGCCCCTCAATTCCGTCAAAACCGTCATCGGACTCATGTCCGGCACCTCGATGGACGGCATCGACGCCGCGCTGATCGACACCGATGGCGAAGGCGCGGTCAGCCAGCGTGGGTTCGTCACCATCCCCTATGCCGCCGAATTCAGGCAGCGGTTGAAGGACGCCGCCGCGCATGCGCTCGAACTCCACGCCCCCGGCCCCGATGCGCTGATCGATGCCGTCGCCGCCGAACTGACCGGGCTGCATGCCATCGCCGTCCACCAGTTGCTCGCCGCCACCGATACCGATCACGACCGCGTCGACATGATCGGCTTCCACGGCCATACTGTCGCCCACCGCCCCGATCGCAAATGGACCTGGCAGATCGGCGACGGCGCGCTGCTGCAGGCGGCCACGCGCATCCCGGTGGTGTTCGATTTCCGCAGCGACGACGTCGCCGCCGGCGGCCATGGCGCACCGCTGGCCCCCGGCTATCACCGCGCCCGCAGTGAAGGGCTGGGCCGGCCGCTTGGCATCCTTAACCTCGGCGGCGTCGGCAACCTCACCTGGTTCGGTGCCGACGGCCATTGGGGCAGCTTCGACACGGGCCCAGGCAATGCGCTGATCGACGACTGGATCGGCCATCACAGCGACCTGACCTACGACGCCGGTGGCGCGATTGCCGCGACCGGCACGGTGCATGAAGCCGTGCTGACGGGGATGCTAGACCTGCCGTGGTTCGACCTGGCGCCGCCCAAATCGCTCGACCGCGCCGATTTCTCCACCGGCGCCGTGCGCGGGCTGTCGCTGGCGGATGGCGCCGCGACCTTGACCGCCTTCACCGCCGAGACGATTCGGCTGGCGCTGGGCCATGTGCCGCCGCTTGAGCGGTTATTGGTCACCGGCGGCGGCCGCCACAACCCGACGCTGATGGCGATGATCGCCGCGCGCACCGGCGTGCCCACCGAACCCGTCGAGGCCGTCGGCTGGGACGGCGACGCGCTCGAAGCCGAAGCCTTTGCCTGGCTGGCGGTGCGCAGCGCGGCGGGCAAGGCGATCAGCTGGCCCGAAACCACCGGCGTGCCGGTGGCGATGACGGGCGGTCGCCGGGCCTGACTGCCGCAGCGCCAATTGTCACCAAATTGTAATGATCGGCAGCGTAGGGGCGACGGGCGCGTGCCGATACCGACACCGCCTGTAATTTCCGGAAACCCTCGGGCCATGTTGCTGAAGAAGGCATTGCTGCTGCTGGCGCTGTCGACAACGTCGATTCCCGTGGGCCTGCGCGCCGCACCGATCGCCATTCCCGCCCCCTCGGACCGCCCGCAAGCCATCACCCCCGCCAGCGATGATTTCCTGCGCGCGCTCGCCGACCGCAGCGGCGCGGCGCAGTTCGGCGCGCGCCTGACCGCCGCGGCCGCCACACTGCCGGTGCTGGGTGAGCGCACAGCCGATGTCGCGGCGGCACAGGCGCAGCGCGACCAGGCGCGGTCGCGACTGTTTCCCGGGCTCGGCGTCGATGTCATCGCGGCGCGTACCATCACCCGCGACCTGCAATCACCGACGACGCAGGTCGAAAGCCTGTCGCCGCTGCGCCGCAACGATATCATCGGGTCGGTCGATCAGCTGGTCACCGATTTCGGCGCCAGTTCGGCGCGGATCCGCGCCGGCAATGCCGCCACCGATGCGGCGCGCGCCGACCTCGATGCGGGCCGCAACACGGCGCTGCTCCAGCTGGTGTCGGCCTGGTACGAATTGCTCGCCGCCCAGACCGCGGCGTCGCTGGCCGACAGCCATGTCGCGCGCATGGCGAGCCTTGCCGAAGGCGCAGCGCTGCGCTTTGAACGCGGTGTCGACAGCGGCGGCGACGTGGCGCGGGCGCGGTCCTACCTCGCCGCGGCGCAAGGCCAGAAGGTCGGATTCGATCGCCGCCTGCGATCGGCCGAGGCGCGCTATACCGAGCTGTTCGGCACCCCGCCGGGCGAGATCGCGCGGCCCGATGCCGGCGGCGGCGTCGCCGGTGACGGTACGCTGCGCCCCGAACTCGTCGCCGCGCGCGCCGACGAACGCGCTGCCGCAGCAGCGCTCGACGCGGCGAAATCGGACCGGCTGCCGCGCATCGACGCGCGGATCAGCAGCGCCGGCTATGACGTGCTGCGCGGATCGACCCCGGCCTATGATGTGCGGGCCCAGCTGACGCTTCGCCAGCGCTTTTCAACCGGCGGCGCCGAGGCGGCGCGCGTCGCCGAACTGGCGGCGCGGCGGCGCTCGGCGGGTTTCGCCGTCGACCGCATTGCCGCCGCCACCGACCGCGAACGCAATGTCGCCACCGCCGATGTCGACGGATTTGCCGCGTCGCTGCCGCCACTGGAGGGTGCCTATCTCGACAGCCGCCGCGCGCGCGACCTTTATGCCGAACAATTCCGCGTCTCGCGCGGCACGCTGTTCGACGTGCTGCGCGCCGAACGCGACCTGCTCGACGCGGCGCTGGCGTTGGCGCGCGCCAACTATGATCTCGACGTCGCGCGCTTCACCCTGCTAGCGCGCCAGGGCGGCCTTATCGAACGCTTTGGCATGACGCCGGCGGTCATCAATCGCGAGGACAGCAGCCGATGATGCACATCCGCAAGCCCCGGCTGTCCGCCTGGCTGGCACAGCCGCTGGCGGCGCATCGCGCGACCTTCATCAAGGTCGGCATCGCCGCCGTCCTCACCAACGTCTTTGCGCTGGCGACCTCGCTCTATTCGATGACAGTGTATAACCGCATCGTCCCCAACAACGCCACCGATTCTCTGATCGCGCTGTCGATCGGCATGGCGATCGTGCTGACGTTCGATTTCATCCTGCGCATGCTGCGCGGCTATTTCGTCGATGTCGCCGGCCGCGAGGTCGATGCCAAATTGGGCGCCGCGGTGTTCAGGACCCTGGTGTCAATGCGGCTGGCCAACAAACAGGGCTCGAGCGGCGCCTTCGCCGGGCTGCTGCGCGAGTTCGAAACGCTGCGCGACTTCTTTGCCAGTGCGACGATCTTTGCCATCGTCGACGTGCCGTTCGTCATCCTCTTCCTGTTCGTCATCTGGGCCATTGCCGGCCCGGTCGTGCTGGTGCCGCTGCTGATGATCCCGGTCGTCGTCGCCGCTTCGCTCGCCGTCCAACCAGGGCTCGATCGCCTCGCAGGCAATGTCCTTGGCCTCGGCTTTTCGAAACAGGGCGTCATGGTCGAAACGATCGGTGGCCTCGAAACCGTCAAGGCGACCGCTGCCGGCACGATGCTCCAGCGCCGCTGGCAGGCCGCGGTCGATGAAAGTGCCGATACCGCGCTGCGCAGCCGGCTGTTGTCGGCGTTCGCCATCAACGTCGCCGCATCTGCCCAGCAGATCGTCTATGTCGGCGTCGTCCTCTACGGCGTTTTCCTGATCGCCGATGGCAAGCTGACCAGCGGCTCCTTGATCGCCGCGTCGATCCTGTCAGGCCGCTGCGTCGCGCCGCTCGGCCAGGTCGCGGCGCTGTTGACCCGGCTCAGCGGCACCCGCGCCGCCTATGTCCGCCTCGACGCCTTCATGTCGGCGGGCGGCGAGGTTGCCGCCGATGCCCATCCGGTGCGCCGCCAGCGCCTCGACGGCCGCATCACCTTCAAGAATGTCGTCTTCCATTATCCCGGCACCACCACCCGCGTGCTCGACGATGTGTCGTTCGAGATCGCGCCGGGCGAAAAGGTCGGCATCGTCGGCCGCGTCGGCTCGGGCAAATCGACCGTCGCGCGACTGGTGCTCGGGCTTTACCAGTCGAGCGAAGGCCAGGTGCTGATCGATGGTGCCGATGTCCGCCAGCTCCACCCCGACGACCTGCGCCGCAACATCGGATCGGTGCTGCAGGACGTGACGCTGTTTTCGGGATCGATCCGCGACAACATCGCGCTCGGCGACCCCGCCATCGACGATGCCGAATTGCTGCGACTGGCGAAACTCAGCGGCACCCATGATTTTGTCGGCCAGCTCGCCAATGGCTTTGACTTGCGCCTTGCCGATCGTGGCGAGGGCCTGTCGGGCGGCCAGCGCCAGTCGATCGCCATCGCTCGCGCGCTCGGCAATGCGCCACCGATCTTTGTCTTCGACGAACCGAGCAGCGCCATGGACAGCCAGTCCGAAAACGCCCTGGTCTCGCGGCTGGAAACCGAATTGCGCGATCGCACGCTGCTGCTGGTGACGCACCGCCAGCCGCTGCTGAAACTCGTCGACCGCATCATCATTCTCAACGCCGGCAAGATCGCCGTGCAGGGGCCGCGCGACGATGTGCTGCGCGCGCTCGCCGTGGGACAGGCATGATGACGAACTTCATCGAATCGACGCTGGAACGCGCCCCCGATCGCCTGCTAGAACGCGATTTCGCCACCATATTGCTCTGGGTCGTCGTCGCGCTGACCACGGCAATGCTGCTCTGGGCCGGGCTCGCCAACGTCGAGGAGGTCGTCCACGCCAATGGCCGGGTGATCCCGTCGAGCCGGCTGCAGGTCGTTTCCAATCTCGAAGGCGGCATCGTCGCCGAAATCCTCGTCAAGGCCGGCGACCGGGTCAAGGCCGGGCAGCCGCTGCTGCGCCTCGACGCGACCGCCTCGACCGCCGATTTTGCCCGCAACGATCCGACGATCGATGCCCTGCTGGCACGCGCCGCCCGTCTCGACGCCGAAGCCCGCGGCCGGACGCAGGTGGTCCCGGCGGCGCTCGAAACAGACGCCCCGGCGCTGGTTGCCAACGAACGCGCGCTCCACAATGCGCAATTGTCGAACATCGCGACCGAACGCGAGATCGTCCGCTCGCGGCTGCTGCAATCCGAACGCGCCGCCGGGGAGGCCGAGGCCGAACTCGCCGCGCGGATC
>JBBQKM010000194.1:0-5824 GCA_038326915.1 Sphingomonadales bacterium | reverse complement strand
AGCCGGTGTGGATGCTGGCGGAGTTCGACCAGCGGGATGTCCATGCCCGCGCCTTCGATGCCAGCTATGCGTGGAAATGGAACAATGCCATGGCGGATATCGGCCATGGCAAGGCCAATGTGACGGCGCTGTTCGGCTATTATTCGGAACACCAGAGCGCCTGGCCTGCCGGTGCCCAACGCATGGTCTATACCGAGAACCATGATCAAAACGCCTGGGAAGGCACCGAATTCGAACGCTTCGGCCCCAATCTGGACAACGCCATCGCGCTGTCGTTCATCGGCGACGGCATCCCGCTGATCCACAACGGGCAGGAGGCGGGCAATCCGCGCCGGCTGAAGTTTTTCGAACGCGATCCGATCGCCTGGCGGGATCACCCCAATGCCGCGCTGTTCCGCCGGCTGATCACCTTCCGCAAGGCGCATCCGGCGCTGGCCAATGCGCCGTGGGGCGGCGAAATGGTGCCGGTCGTCAACACCGCGCCAAAACAGGTGCTGTCGTTCGTCCGGCGGCGCGGCGCCGACAAGATACTGGCGCTGTTCAACATGTCCGCCACCCCGCAACGGATCGGCTTCAGCGACGGGCCGGTGGCCGGCCGCTACCGCGATTTGGATGGCACGCCGCTGGTGATCCAGCCCGGCGACACCGTCACGCTGCCGCCATGGAGCTGGCGGGTGTTCGCCGCCGACCCCGGCAAATGATGCCGCATTGGTCGGTCGCCGTGCATAATCACGGCCGCGAAGCCTTCCCCATCGTCGTCATCGACAATTTCGCCGGCGACCCCGAAGCCTTCATCGCCGATGCCGAACTGCTCGACCTGCGGCCGATGGGCGAACATTATCCGGGCCTGCGCGCCCATGTGCCCCGGCCGTTGCTGGCGCCGCTGCTGGCGGCGCTCGCCCCGGTAATCGCCGAAACCTTCGGCATCGCCGCGACGCGCATCGAGGATGCGCTCTACTCGCTGGTCAACATCGCGGCTGGCGATTTGAAGCCCATCCAGCGGTTGCCGCACTTCGATGGCGTCGAGCCCGACCGGCTGGCGCTGCTGCACTATCTGTCCGCCACCCCCGGCGGCACCGCCTTTTACCGCCACCGCAGCACCGGTTTCGAAAGCCTGTCGGCCGAGCGCCTGCCCGCCTATCGCGCCGCGCTTGATGCAGATTTGCAACACCATGGCCTGCCATCGCCCGGCTATATCGGCGGCGACACGGCGATTTATGAACGCGTCGCTGGCCATGCAGGCGCCTTCAACCGCGCGCTGCTGTACCGCGGCAACCTGTTGCACTGCGCCGATATTCCGGCCGGGCTGGCGCTGCCGGGCGATGTCCGCCACGGCCGCTTCACGGTTAACAGCTTCCTGCGATCGGCCGGTCTGCCTGGCTGAATACGTATGTGAACCGCTTGGCAATGTGACGGCACCGCGACAAACCCGGCGCAATTCAACGCCGGTAAACGGCGCAGCAACAGGACGGCGCGCGGCATGCGCCCGGCCATCACGGGGGGTGGAGCAACCATGACCAATCCGACTATCGCACGCCGTACGGCAAACCGCGCCGCGCTGCGCACCGGCATTGCGCTGGCCGCGCTGATCGCCGGCCCGGCGCTGGCGCAGCAGACCGCCGCCGCCGAAGCGCCCGCCGACGAGATCATCGTCACCGGCATCCGCGGCGCGCTCGATGCGTCGGCAAAGATCAAGAAGCTGTCGCCGACCATCGTTGAATCGGTCTCAGCGCTCGACATCGGCAAGCTGCCCGACGTTTCGATCGCCGATTCGCTCGCCCGCCTGCCCGGCGTCACCGCCCAGCGCCTCGAAGGCCGCGACCAGCGCCTGTCGATCCGCGGCCTCGGCCCCGATTTCAGCACGACTTTGCTCAACGGCCGCGAACAGGTCACCGTCGGCGACAACCGCGGCGTCGAATACGACCAATATCCGTCGGAATTCTTCAAGAATGTCGTCGTCGCCAAATCGGCCGATGCCTCGCTCGTCGCCGCCGGCATCTCGGGCACCGTCGACCTGCGCATGCTGCGCCCGCTCGATCAGCCCAACCGCGTCATCGCGCTCCAGGCGCGCGGCCAGATGAACGGCCAGGAGGCGCTCAACCCCGATTCCCCGCGCTTCGGCTATCGCGGCTCGGCGACGTTCGTCGACAAATTCGCCGACGACACGTTTGGCATCGCCATCGGCCTGTCGGCGACTTCGGCCCCCAGCCAGAACGAGCGCTACAACGCCTGGGGCTATGCCAATGACGCAAACGGCAACCTCATCCTCGGTGGCGGCAAGCCCTATGTGCAGTCGAACCTGCTGACCCGCTATGGCGCCGTCGCCACGCTCGAATGGCAGCCGAGCGACAATTTCCATTCGACCTTCGATGCGCTCTATTCGCATTTCGAGGAAAAGCAGCGACTGCGCGGCATCGAATTCCCGCTCGGCTTTTCGGGCGCCCCCCAGTCGAACATCACCACCGTCGATGGCTTTGATACCCAGGCGACGTTCGGCAATGTCCACGCCATCCAGCGCAACGACTACAACAAGCGCGATGCCGACAATTATTCGTTCGGCTGGAACAACAAGCTGGCGATCAGCGACAGCCTGCGGTTGACCGTCGATGCCAGCTGGTCGCATGCCGATCGCACCGACTTTCTGCTCGAAACCTATTCGGGCACCGGTTACGCCGGCTCGGGCCCGGGCGACACGATCACTGTCACCCAGCAGCCCAACGGCATCTTCCAGATCGTGCCGACGCTCGATTACACCAACACCAACATCATCAGCATCACCGATCCGGGCGGCTGGGGCTATAACGGCACCTCGCCGGTCGTTCAGTCGGGCTTCCTCAATCGCCCGAGCTTCAAGGACGATCTCAAGTCGCTGCGCGCCAGCCTCGACGGCGATTTCGGCGGCGGGCTGCTGAAAAGCTGGGAAGTCGGCGCCAATTTCAGCGCGCGCAAGAAAACCAGCGCCTTCACATCGTTCTTCCTCTGCCCCAAGGGCGCCGGCACCGGCTGCACGGTCAGCAGCGGCACGCCGACATCGGTGCCGGTGCCGACGGCGGCGCTGCTCGAAAAGAACATCGCGCTCGATTACCTCGGCGTGCCGGGCATTCTGACGCTCGATCCGTTGTATCTGTACAACAACACCTTCAACGCCGCGTTCGACAATCGCCCGGTGTCGCTGGTCCGCGACAACCGCGTGAAGGAAAATGTCTTCACCGCCTATGCGCTGACCCGCATCGACGGCGATGTCGGCGGCGTGCCGGTCACCGGATCGATCGGCGCGCAGTTCGTCCACACCAACCAGAGCAGCGACGGTTCGGTGTCGAGCTTCATCGTCACCAATGGCGTGCCGGCGGTGACGATCATCCCGGCCACCCAGAGCGTCAATTACAACAACTTCCTGCCCAGCCTCGCGCTGGCCTTCCAGGTCATGCCCGATGCCTTCATCAAGTTCGGCGCCTCGCGCACCATGGTCCGCCCGCGGCTTGACCAGGAACGCGTCAACCAGGAATTGACCTTCAATGCCGGCAACGTCGGCATCCCGGGCGGCAATCCGGTCAACAGTCCGTTCGGTTTCAACAGCGGCAACACGCTGCTGCGCCCGTACAAATCGAACAACATCGACCTGTCGTTCGAAAAATACTTCGCCAAGGGCGGCTATGTCGCGATCACCGGCTATTACAAGCGGCTCAGCGACTATGTGGACTCGGGCAGCAGCACGCTGTTCGACTTCACGCCCTATCTCGGGCTGGTGCCGCCTGAAACCGCCGCGGTCATCACCGCCACCGGCGGCCAGATCGGCCTCAACCGGTTGCCGACCAACGACGGCGAGGGCAATCTGAAGGGCGTCGAGATGACGCTGTCGTTGCCCTTTGCCAATTTCAGCGAAGGGCTGAAGGGCTTCGGCGTGTTCGGCAGCGCGTCGTACACCGACAGCAAGATCACGCTGGGCAGCAACCCCGGCAACCCGATCACCCTGCCCGGCCTGTCCGACTGGGTGGTCAATGCCGAGGCCTATTACGAACAACATGGCTTCCAGGTCCGCGTCAGCTATCGCTATCGCGCCGCCTTCCTTGGCGAAGTCGCCGGCCTGTCGGCAAACCCTACGTTCCGCCAGGCCAAGGCCGAGGGTATTCTCGACGCCCAGATCGCCTATGATTTCCAGCCCGGTTCGGCGCTGGAGGGGCTGTCGATCATGCTGCAGGCCAAGAACCTGACCGACCGGCCGTTCATCACCTACCAGAACGGCGATGAGCGCCAGGTCATCGACTACCAGCGCTATGGCCGCGATTTCTACATCGGCATCGGCTACAAATTCTGATGCTTGCCGCCGGCTGGCCGGGCTGTCATTGCCCGGCCGGACCGACCGGCCCGCCGGCGTGACGAGGGGGCACCACCGCCGTGGATGAAGCACCGATCGACATCGTCATCGCCGGCGGCGGCACGGCGGGCTGGATGGTCGCGGCGGCGCTGTCGCACCTGCTGGAAACCGGCTACCGCATCCGCCTGATCGAATCCGCCGAAATCGGCACTATCGGCGTCGGTGAAGCGACGATCCCGCAGATCCGCACCTACAACGCGACATTAGGCATCAACGAGGACAGTTTCGTCCGCGCGACGCAGGCGAGTTTCAAGCTCGGCATCGAATTCGTCGGCTGGGCGGCGCCGGGCCATCGCTACATGCACGCATTCGGCGATGTCGGCCGCGATTCCGGCGTCGCCTTCCAGCATTACTGGCTGCGCGCCAACGCGCTGGGGCTGGCGCAACCACTTGGGGCCTATGCGCTCAACGAAGTCGCCGCGCGCGCCGGCAGGATGCACCGCGGCGCGCCGCTGACCGCCAGCACCGTGCCGGTGATGCCCTATGCCTTTCATTTCGACGCGCTGCTTTATGCGGCCTTCCTGCGACGCTTTTCCGAAGCGCGCGGCACCGAACGGATCGAAGGCCGCATCGTCGATGTGACCCGCGACGGCGCCAGCGGCGACATCGCCAGCGTCACCCTCGCTTCGGGCCAGGTCATCGCCGGCGACCTGTTCATCGATTGCAGCGGCTTTCGCGGCCTGCTGATCGAGGAAGCGCTCGGCACCGGCTACGACGACTGGTCGCGCTGGCTGCCGTGCGATCGCGCGCTGGCGGTGCCGAGCGAGCGCGTCGCCGATTTCACCCCCTATACGCGCGCCACCGCACACGCCGCCGGCTGGCAATGGCGCATCCCGCTGCAGCACCGCACCGGCAATGGCCGCGTCTATTGCAGCGCCTTCACCCGTGACGACGATGCGGCCGACGGCCTGCTCGCCAATCTCGATTCACGGGCCCTCGCCGACCCGCGGCCGCTGCGCTTCACAACCGGCAAGCGCAAGAAGGCATGGAATCACAATGTCATTGCCGTGGGGCTGGCGGGCGGCTTCATGGAGCCATTGGAATCGACAAGCATCCACCTAATCCAGTCGGCGATCGCGCGCATCGTCGCGCTGCTGCCGGGCAAGGTGCAATCGGGGGCCGACCGCGCCGAATTCAACCGCCAGACCGATTTCGAGTTCGAGCGCATTCGCGATTTCCTGATCCTGCATTACTGGGCCAATGGCCGCGACGAACCCTTTTGGCGGGCCTGCCGCGCCATGGCGCTACCCGACACGCTGGCCGCCAAGATCGACCTGTTCAAGGCCAATGGCCGCATCTTCCGCGAGCATGAAGAACTCTTCACCGAAGTCGCCTGGGCGCAGGTGCTGATCGGCCAGGGCGTGCAGGCGCAAGGCTGGCACCCGATCGCCAACCAGGTCGAAGTCACGGATCTGAAAGACTATCTCGAAACCATCACCGCGCTCTATG
>JBBQKM010000193.1:0-5842 GCA_038326915.1 Sphingomonadales bacterium | reverse complement strand
GTGAGCGTTGTCGGGCGGAAATCGCCGAACAGCCTGTATTCGGCGGGCATCGTGACGTTCGAGGATGATGCCGGTGCCTATGACCAGCGCGACGCCGCCGGCTTCATCAAGCTGAACGCGCTGCGGCTGCGGCTGCTCGGGCGTCGCGACGGGCGGTGACCCCGGCGGCCGGCCGCGAATTCTGGCGCGCCGGCTGGTTCTGGGCGGTGCTGGCGCTGGTCGCGGCGCTGCCCTTTGTCGTCGCGCCGCTGCCCATGATGCCCGATCTGTTTTCGCACATCGGCCGTTACCATGTCATGAACCACGGCGCGGAATCGCCGTTCCTGCCGCGCTATTTTGCCTTTCACTGGGTGCTTATCGGCAATCTGGGCGTCGACCTGCTGATGGTGCCGCTCGGCCAGCTGCTGCCGACCGAGCTGGCGGCGCGCATCGCCGTCGGGCTGATTCCGCCGCTGACGATCGCCGGGATCTACGCCGTCGGCACCGCCGCCTGGGGCCGTATCGAAGCGCCGGCGCTGCTGGCGCTGCCGCTTGTCTACAGTTTTTCGCTCCTGTTCGGTTTTGTGAACTATCATCTCGCGCTGGCGCTGGCGCTGCTCGTGCTGGCGCTGTGGCTGCGCTGCGGGTCGCTGGCGCTGCCGCTGCGCTGGGCGGTCTTTGCGCCGCTCGGCCTGCTGGTCTGGATTGCGCATCTGTCGGGCTGGGCGGTGCTGCTCGTCGCTGTCGCCGCCTGCGAACTGGCGCGCGGCCAGGGCGTGGCGAGCGCCACCCGGCGCAGCCTGCCGCTGTTGCTGCCGGCACTGCTCATCGCCTGGCAAAGCCGTGGCGGCGTGGTGCCGCAGCTCTATCTCTGGCAGCACAAGCTCGACTGGCTGCTGATCCTGCTGCACGCCGAATGGCCGGTCGCCGATGGCATCGGCCTCGCCCTCCTGCTGGTCGCCGGCTATGCGCTGCTGCGGGGGCCCGGCATCCGGCGCCACACGGGGCTGCTGCTGGCCGCAGGCCTGCTGGCGCTGTGCTTTGTCATCGTTCCCAACGCGCTGATGGGCTCCTACTTCGCCGATCAGCGCCTGCTCGCGCCGCTGCTGATGCTCGGCTTTCTGGCCTTTGCGATGCCGCCCGGGCGCCGCGAGACGGCAGTGGCGGTGATCGGGATCATCCTGTTCGGCGCGCGGATCACCGAAATCTCGACCGGCTGGCGCCAGCGCGGCGCCGCCGCCGTCGCCGATCTCGCCGCGCTCGACAGCGTGCCGCGCGGTGCGCGCATCGCGCTGGTCATCGGCCCCGACGCCTGCGAAGATTTCGCGCTGCACAGCCTGGCGCACCTGCCCAGCCTCGCCATCGTGCGGCGCGAGGCCTTTGTGAACACCCAGTGGGACCTGCCCGGCCCGCAACTGCTGCGGCCCTTGTGGAGCCCGACCGAGGCGCAATGTTCGACCGACCGCCCGCTCGTCGCCCGGCTGGCGGCCGTGCCGCGCCAGCGCTTCGATTATGTCTGGGTGCTCGGTGCGGCCGCGGCGCCGCAACCCTGGCTCAGCCGCGTCCACGCCGGCCCGCGGATGCAATTGTACCGCGTTATTACAGCCCGAAGCTCTGCTTGATGCCGTCGACAACGAACTGCGCGGCGAGCGCTGCGAGCACCACGCCGAGCAGCCGCGTCAGCGCGCCTTCGAACTTGACGCCCATCAGCCGCATCAGCGGCCCGGCGAGCAGCAGCGACACCAGCGTGATCAGCATCACCGCGAGCAGCGCCGCCATGACGACCAGGGTTTCCTGTGCCGAATGGCTGCGCGCCGCGAGCAGCATGATCGCGGCGAGCGACCCCGGCCCGGCGAGCATCGGGATGGCCATCGGAAATACCGAGATATCCTCGGCTTCCATCGGCTTGGCCGCGGCGGCGGCGGAGGCGATGACTTCCTCGGCGCGGTTTTCACGGCGCTCGGTGCGCTTTTCAAACACCATGTCGATGGCGATCAGGAACACCATGACACCGCCGGCGATCTTGAACGCCGACAGGCTGATGCCGAGCGCGGTCAGGAACGCCTGGCCGCCAAGCGCAAAGGCCACCAGCACGGCGCTGGCAATGGCCACCGACCGATACGCCATGGCGCGGCGGTGGGCGGTGCTGGAGCCGTTGGTCAGCGACGAAAAGATCGGCACGCAGCCCGGCGGATCGAGCACCACGAACAGGGTGACGAACGATGACACGAACAGCGCAAACAACGGCCCGTTCATGCGGCGCGTGCCGGTTCGCGGCTGGCGCTCCGCGCCCGTGCCGCCTTCAACGTGTTGGCGAGCAGGCAGGCGATGGTCATCGGCCCGACGCCGCCCGGCACCGGCGTGATCCAGCCGGCGCGGTGCAGCGCGCCGTCGAAATCGACATCGCCGGTCAGCCGCGACTTGCCATCCGCGGTCGCCACCCGGTTCATGCCGACGTCGATGACACAGGCGCCGGGCCGGATCCATTCGCCTTTCACCAGGTGCGGCACGCCGACCGCGGCAACCAGGATTTCGGCGCGGGCGACATGCGCTGCCAGGTCACGGGTTCGCGAATGGGCGATCGTCACCGTGGCGCTGCGCGCGAGCAACAGCGCCGCCATCGGCTTGCCGACGATATTGGAGCGGCCGATGACGAGTGCCTCCTTGCCCGACAGGTCGCCGATCGCTTCTTCGATCATCAGCAGGCAGCCCGATGGCGTGCACGGCACCAGCGCATCGAGGCCGGTCGCCAGCCGTCCGGCGTTGACGGGGTGAAAGCCGTCGACATCCTTGGCCGGATCAATCGCCGCGATGATGCGATCGCTGTCGATGTGGCGGGGCAGCGGCAGTTGCACCAATATGCCATCGACCGCCGGATCGGCATTGAGCGCGACGACCAGCGCCAGCAGCTCGGCCTCGCTGACCGTCGCCGGCATGCGGTGCTCGCCCGATATCATGCCCGCCTCGGCTGTCGCCTTGCCCTTCGACCGGACATAGACGGCGCTGGCGGGATCGGCACCGACCAGCACCACCGTCAGCCCCGGCGCGCGGCCATGCGCCGCGACGAAATCGGCAACGCCCAGCGCCACCTGGCCGCGCAACGCCGCAGCCCGCGCCTTGCCGTCGATAATCACTGCTGTCACGCCGCCACCCGTTCCTGGCAGCGGTGCAGCAGCTGCACCGGGTCGCCGTCGATCCGCACCGTCTTCAGCCGCAGCGTCTGGCCGCCGACGACCTCCACGCTGGTTTTGGGCACGCCGAGCCATTTGGCCAGCAGCTTTTCGACTGCATCATTGGCATCGCCGTCAACAGGCGCCGCCGCCACGCGCAGCTTCAGGTGCGGCGCTTCGTCGGCATCGGCGCCGATGCCCTGCACCGCATCGCGGCCGCCGCGCGGCGTGACGCGGACGCGCAGCTTGATGCCGCCGACCACCGGAAACCAGGCGTGCGGCAGCGTCACATCACGCCCGTATCGAGCAGGATGGCCGGCACCCCGCGCTGGACGAGCATGATGACGAGGATCAGCACCATCGGCGCCAGGTCGATACCGCCCATGTCGGGCAGGATGCGGCGGATCGGCCGCAGCATCGGATTGAACAACCGATCGAGGAAATTGACCAGGCCGCGCACAAAACCGTTCTGCATGTTGATGACGTTGAAGGCGATCAGCCACGACAGGATCGCCCAGCCAACCAGGCCCCAGATCAGCCACTGCAGCACCATGGTGAACAGGCCGACAAAGACATAAAGGGTATTCATGGGCGCGCGACCGCTCTCGCTGGGGATAGTGGCACAGGCTGTAGCTCGTCGCCCGCACGTCGGCAATCACCGCTGCGCCGGTTCGCCGCACCGACGGCCAGCCTCGCACCTCTCGCAGCTTTTGCCGCGACCCCGCCGCGCCGACACTGCGCCCCTGACTGAACCGGGGAGCCGCAGCATGACCAGCAACCGCCAATGGCTTTTGCGTGCCCATCCGCGCGGCCGGCCGTTCCAGGATGGCGATTTCGAACTGGTCGATGCCCCCCGCCCCGCCGCCGGCCCCGGCCAGGTCTTGCTGCGGACGCGCTGGCTGGGCTTCGATCCGGCGCAAAAGGGCTGGGCCGAAAACATTGCCGACTATGTCGCGCCGCTCAACCTCGGCGACGTCATGCGCGGTTCCGGCATCGCCGAGGTGGTCGAAAGCCATAATCCCAAATTCGCCCCCGGCGATCTTGTCGCCGGGCTGACCGGCTGGACCGAATGGCTGGTCTCCGATGGTTCAGGGCTGGAAAAATGCCACCCCGGCCTGCCGCCCGTTGCCATGCTGTCGATCCTTGGCACCACCGGCATGACCGCCTGGTGCGGGCTGTTCAAACTGGGGGCGCCGCGGCCGGGCGACACGGTCGTCGTGTCGGGCGCCGCCGGCGCGACCGGGTCGATGGTCGGGCAATTGGCGCGTATCGCCGGTGCCCGCGCCATCGGCATCGCCGGCGGCGCCGACAAATGTCGCTGGCTGGTCGACGAGGCCGGTTATGACGCCGCCATCGACTACAAGGCCGAAGACGTGGCGGCGCGATTGAAGGCGCTCGCCCCCGGCGGTGCCGATGTGGTTTTCGACAACGTCGGCGGCCCGATCCTCAACGCCATGCTTGGCAGCATCGCCACCGGGGCGCGGGTGGTGATCTGCGGCGGCATCAGCCGGTACCAGCTCGGCCGGATGCCGGCGGGGCCGGAAAACTATTTCAACCTCGTCTTCCGCCGCGCCTCGATGCACGGCTTCATCGTCACCGACTGGGCGACGGAATTTCCGGCGATCCGCAAACGGGTGGCGGCGCTGGTCGCCGATGGCCGGCTGCAATGGCGCTATGACGAACAACACGGCTTTGAAAACGCCCCGGCGACGCTGGCGCGGCTGTTCGCAGGCGCCAACCGCGGCAAGCAGGTGCTCAAACTCGATTGAAGCTGCCGCCGTTGCCGCTAAAGCACGTGGCAGCAACAGGAGACGGATGTGCAGACAATCGGGGTTATAGGCGCCGGCCTGATGGGCAATGGCATCGCGCATGTCGCGGCGCTCGCCGGCTATCAGGTCATCCTGTCCGATGTCGAAATGGCGCGGGCCGAGGCGGCGCGAGCAACGATTGCCAAAAATCTGGGGCGCGGCGTCGCCCGGGCGGTCATCACCCAGGCCGATGCCGATGGCGCGCTGGCGCGGATCAGCCTGACCGCCGACAATGCCGCCTTTGCCGATGCCGACCTGGTCATCGAGGCGGCGACCGAGAACGAGGCGGTGAAAAAGACGATCTTTGCCGGGTTGCGGCTAAAGCCTGAGGCGTTGCTCGCCACCAACACCTCGTCGATCTCGATCACGCGGCTGGCGGCGGCCACGGATCGCCCCGATCGTTTCACCGGGCTGCATTTTTTCAATCCCGTCCCGCTGATGACGCTGGTCGAGATCATTCCCGGCCTCGCCACGTCGGCCACCACCAAGGCGGCGATGCACGGCTTTGCGGCAAAGATCGGCAAGACCGCGATCGAGGCCGCCGACAGCCCGGCGTTCATCGTCAACCGCATCCTCTGCCCGATGCTCAACGAGGCGATCTTTGCGCTGGGCGACGGCGTCGGCTCGGTCGTCGATATCGACACCGGGCTGAAGCTCGGCGCCAACCACCCGATGGGGCCGCTGACACTCGCCGATTTCGTCGGACTCGACACGCTGCTCAGCATCATGAAGGTGATGCAGGAAGCGACCGGCGACCCCAAATACCGCCCGGCGCCGCTGCTGGTGAAATATGTCGAGGCGGGCTGGCTGGGGCGCAAGACGGGCCGCGGTTTCTATGATTACACTGGCGAGGTGCCCGTTCCGACGCGGTGAGTTTTCGGGAAC
>JBBQKM010000192.1:0-5875 GCA_038326915.1 Sphingomonadales bacterium | reverse complement strand
CGACCAACGATGTGATCTCGGTCCGCGTGATGCTGTCCGTCATCCGATCACCGAAGCGGGGCAGCAAGAACTTTTTACCAATCCGCTCGATCTCGCTGGCGCTTCGCTTGTGGCCCCTGCAAGCGCGTTCGAGATATTGTTCCCAAAGGAAGGAGAACATGAGCCTGCCAGCCAGTGTGGTGCCGTCCTCTTTGGCCGGACGAGGTGCGCCTTTGCCGTTTTCAATATCGAGAAGGATGGAGCGAGCCTTCTTGCGAGCATCGGCAAGGCCGAAATACTCCTTGAACGGTCCAACGGTGATATTGCGCCACCGTTCCCCTACCCGCTTGCGCAGGATGAACGTCTTTGCGCCCGATCGCCCCACTCGAATTCTCAGCCCGGGTATAATATGATCAGGCCATTCTTCTTGCCCCTCGACAGGCGGGACAAGAGAGCGAATTTTGGCGTCGGTGAGTCCAACTTTTACGTTCGCCATGGGTCCAATCCGAGATCAACCGCCGATGCTACCTTAGGTAGCTTTTAGGTCGGAATACCATGGAACATAGAGAGAACTGATGGTAATAGCAATATCAATAAATATAATGTAGTTAGGATGTTATGAGACATTCTAAAATGTGTTTCGAGCACACTACGAATCTGAGGGTCGGGCGTTCGAATCGCTCTGGGTGCACCAATATCATCACTGTCTGAAACGGGTCGGGGGGGCTGTCATGGCCACCCCGACTGGCCACAATTTCGGTGGCTTGGCATGATATGCGCGCACAGCATCACGGTGACGTTGCACCGTGGCAGTGTCGAGGGCCGCAGCGGCAATTGAAGGTGCCGAGGCGGACCGCCTCGGCAATGTTGGAATGGGGTGTCGCCTGCCAGGCGGCCCACGCTGTCGCCATCAGCGCGGTCACGTCGGGATCGGCGGCGGCGCACCATCGCCGATCATCCTACAGCGGCGCCGCGTTCATGAGAGTCCCAGCCTCCCGCCGCCGCAGCGCCGCCCCGATCAGGCCGAAACCGGCGATCATCAGCGCCCAGTTGCCGGGTTCGGGCACCGCGCCGTTGAAGCGGGCGCCGGCATAATCGAAATAGCCACCATAGGACGGGCCGCCGAGCTTTGGGCTACCGCCGACGAAGTCATAGAATTCCGGGCGAAAGCCGGCGGTCACAAATGCCGACGGCCAGGCGTTGACGCCGAAATATTGCACCCCGAAAAACGCCCCGTCGCGCAGCAGGATGTAGGGATTGCCGGCGCCAAAGGGATCGGGCACCGGTAGCTGGTCACCGGCGGTAAAATGCTGTGGCCCGATGCCGATCTTCAGGCCAGCGCCGGGATCGGTCAGCGTCGCCGCCTGCAGCTTGGTATAGACCGGGCCACCCAATATGGCATTCGCCACCGCCGTGACGTCGACGAGATGGGCGGGATCATAGCGGACCCTGGCATGGGCGGTATCACCCGCGACAACGCCGGTGGTGTCGCCACCTGTAAAGACGTCGGCGACGACGCCGGTAAACTGGATTTCGACGATTGTCGCAGCTGCGGGGGCTGCCCCGAGCAACGTGATAGCGAATGCTGCAAATGTGCCGGTCTTCATCCTGCCCTCCTTTGCCGCGCTTGGCGGTCATTGTGTCGATGCTGGAGGTGCCATAGTTAAAGGCCTGCCGCGCTCCCCGTTCGGGTAGCGGCCGGAGGTTTTATGGTGTCGCAACGCGCCGATGAAATGCCGGACGCCAAAGCCGGTATCGATAGCCATGAATGGGCAGCGATCGATGCCTTGATCGGCAGCGTTTATGAATGTGCGCTCGATCCGGCGCTATGGCCCGATACGCTGGCCCAGATGACCGCAACGCTCAGCCCGCTGGAATGGGATGTGGCGTTCTTGCTGTGGGAATCGAGCCAACCGCGCGGTGCGCGCTTTGTCGGCGCGACCGGGCTGTCGCCAGGCATCCCGGAAATCTATGCCGCCGCCCACGCCGGCCGCAATCCATGGTCGCAGCGCATCGCGCCGATCAGAACGGGGACGTTGATCGATACCGACGAGCTTATCCGCCGGGAGGATTTTCTGGCCAGCCCGCTGTACACCGAATTCCTGGTCCGCTGGGGGCTGAACCGGGCGCTGGCGGTGGTGCTGGATCGGCGCGGGCCGGCGCGGCTGGCGCTGGTCCTGCCCGGCCCGGGTGATCGCGACCTCGACTTGTTGAAGCGCGGCCTGCGCGTTCTGGCACCGCACATCCAGCGCGCCGTGCGCATCAGCCACCGTATCGCCGATGCCGAGCTTCGCGCCGGCGCCGCAGTGATGGCCGCCGATCGGGCCGGTTCGGCGGTGCTGTGCCTGCGGCCTGATCTTTCGATCGTCACCGGTAACCGGCAAGTCGCGGCATTGGTCGAAGCGGGCGTCATCCGCATCGCCGGTGGCGTGCTGGCGTTTTGCAACCCGGATAGCCAGCGCCGTTTGACCGCACTTGCCGCCCAGCCGCCGCCGGCCGGGATGGCGTTTGCGACCACCGACTCCCGCGGGCGGACAGTCACGGCCGTCGCGGCGCGGGTGCCCGCCCAAACTGCGCGCGTGCTGGGCGGTGAAGTCGAGGGGGCGGGTCTGATCGTTTCGATCGGCGGCGGCGCCGAACCTCGCGCCATCGAGATCGGCCATGTCGCCGCATGGTTCGGTTTGACGCCGGCGGAAGCCCGGCTTGCCTCGGCGCTGTCGTCGGGAATGACGCTCACCGATTATTGCGGGATCCGCAATGTCAGTATCGGCGCAGGCCGATTCCTGCTGAAAAGTGTCTTTCGCAAAAGCGAGGTATCGAGCCAGGCGCAATTGGCCGCGCTTCTGGCGCGGATGCCGACCTGAATCCAATGCCGCAACACCGCTTGGCGACGATCTAGACATGTCGCCGCCGCGGTGATTGGCATGCTCCGCGACCCGTCGTCTAGTCGGCGAGCCACGCTGCGGCGGGCGCCTCCGGGCGCGGCGGGGTTGGCGAATCGCCGGGCCCCGGCGCCCAGATGCCTGCACAGGCAGCCACCGCGCCGCTGGCCCCGCGCAGCGGGGTCAAGGGGTCACCGATTATGCGATAGGCGTCGAAGCCCGGCCACGCTGCCGGATCAGAGGGCAGAGCAGCCGAGAGCAGCGCCCCCAAAGTCAGCTGACGTTTCGCCGCGAGGATACGGCTGATCGAAAGCCCCCACCGCCAGTTATCGGTCGTCCGCGTGGGGCGAACGGCGCCGAAAGCCACCGGAGCGATGCCATCGAGGACGATCCGCTCGCTGAAAGCGCGCCGTCCCGGCGGCCGCGCCGCCGTGCTGCATGTCAAGGAAATCATCGCCCCCACCGGCGCGCCGCGGGCATGCACGAGGTGGCGCGTGTGCAAGCCGTGGTAACCCGTCCAGCCATAGGCGCGGCCATGGCCGAAATACAACGCCAGCGCCGGCCCCAGCCGCAGCGCACCGAGCAGATCACGGCGCACGATGCGGTCCGCCGTCCAGACGCAGACCGACCCTGGCGGCAGGCCGCCGTCGTCGGATATCAATTCGGCGCTCCGCTGCGCCGTTCGCAGCGCTGCGTCGTCCCATTGGCCGAGCAGGGCGACCGGCGCGCAGGGCCCGCGGCGCGCATGTACTGCCACGGCCGCCGCGACAAAATCCGCCAGCCCATCGCGGCGGCTGGCCGGAAGCACACCGACAGGAACCTGGCGATCACCATCGACGGCAAAGGCCGATGCCAGCGCCGATCGCGGCGTCGCGCGGGCATCACAAACCATCATGGCACCGGCGACATTCGCAAGGTCAGCCAGCGCATCCTTGGCCGGTCGGCGAACGATCACCGCACGCCGGCGACGGTGCGCCGCAATCAATGGCGCCAGCGCATCCTCGGCCCAATCCGGCGCTACCAGCAGCCACGCATCAGCTGTGGACGACGCTGCCGTAAGGCTCATGATTTTCCCAATCGGCGGTCGGCTTGGCAAGATTGAAGCGCAAGTTCCAATAATCTTCGATGATATGGGCCTCGGCCTCGGGGTTGAAGCTGTCGAAAGCGTCGGTCGGAACCGGATGCGCGGTGGTAGCGGCCTTGAGGCCGGCAACGCCGCCATAGTCATAGGCGGCCAGGCCGAACTCGGCTTGGGCATGGATTGCATCGCGCATGTAGATCGGCCCCTTCTCGACGCCTTGCCATACATGCGTCAGTTCGTGGATGAGGGTCTGGCGGTCCACGTCCTTCCAGGCGGCGAAGTTGATCACGAACATCGTCGTGAACGGACGCTGCTTGTTGACCAGTTCGATGAGCTCGACCGGCGGGTTGACCACCGAAACCAGCACCTGGTCGAGTGGGATGGCGCTGCCGAACACCTTTTGGGCGTCAGCGCGCTCGTCGGCGGTGAGCGGACGGTGAATGCCGGTCCACAGCAATACCTCCGACAGGATGGTCGCCAGCGCACTGGCGCCAAGGTCATACGCAGCGCTGACCACCGTCACGGCGCTGTCGCCAAGCTCCTTCAAGGCGGCGACGATGCTCTTGAGCGTGTCCTCGCCGGCATCCACCGCTGCTCCGAGGATATCGGTCATCGTCTTGCCGAGCGCCTTGACCGCGGCAACGACGTTGCGGATGGCGCTGGCAGGATTGACGATCGTTGCCGCCAGCAGTGCAGCCAGCGTCGTCCCGGCCGTCAATAGCGCCTCGACGACCGCGCGCACGGCCTGGATCGACCGACTTGCGATCTTGGCGATCAGGTCGGCGACCGTCATGCCGGCATCGAGCAGCGCCTTGGCAATTTTGCCCAGTGCCGGCAGCGCGTTGTTTGCGGCCCAGTTGAGCAGGTAGCTGACCGAGTTTTCGAGCTTGAGCGTCGCGACCACCAGCTGTTGGATAGCTGCATCGCCAAGAGCGACAGCCCATTCGTAGAGTTCGGTCAGCTTGGCGCCTGCTTCTTCCGCTGCCTTCACGATGGCATTGAAGACGTCCTGGGTCTGCGCCGCCGCCCAGTTCATGATCTCGACCATGTTGTTCTTGGCATAGCGGATTGCCTGGATCGCCTGTCGCCAGAGTTCCTCGGTGCCGACCGCAATTTCGTCGAGCACCCAATCGAGCACGGCGCCGACGGCACCCAGATGCTTAAGGATGCCGTGGACCATCCGCCGAAAGACGAAATAGCTTTGGGCAAGGCTGGTCGCCAGCATTTCGGCAACCGCAAGTCCGGCATCGATCATCGCACCGACCAGTCGCGCGCCGACCTTGTAGCTGAAGGCGGCGAGGATGCCGACGATTTGCACGAGCGACTTGCCGACAGCAATCATCGCCGTGACAACGTCGGCGAGGAGGTTGGCGGCGATGTGGATGACCTCGCGGAGGACATCGATGAGTGTCCGGCCCAGCTGGAAAGCCGCAGCGATGACCCGCTGAACCGCTTGAAAACCATGGACGCCGATGGCGACGACGAGGTCGGCGATGGTCTTTCCGGCGTCGATCAGGCCCTTTATCACCCGTTTTGCGGTGTCGATCGCCGCGGTGGCTATATAGGCAGCCAAGTCGGCGGCGGCGCTGGCGATGCGGCCAAAAGATTTTGCCACCTCATCGACCAGATCGACCGCCGCAGCGGCGACATCATTAAGGATCGATGCCAGCGAATGGCCTGCTTGCAGTAAGGCATCGCGGACGGCATCGAGCAAGCCGGCGGGGCTGCGGGTCGCGACCGCCACGATGATCGTCACTGCCGCCGTGCCGATCGCAATCAGCGCGCGGACGACGCCGCCGACGAAAGCCAGCGACACTTTCAGAGCCTGTTCGAGGATCACCCCGACTTCCCTGCCGATGGCGATCAGTGCCTCGGTAAATTTCTTCACGACGTTGAACGCTTGCGTCGCCATCCAGCCGAGCAGTTCGATCAA
>JBBQKM010000191.1:0-5904 GCA_038326915.1 Sphingomonadales bacterium | reverse complement strand
CTCGTCAATCTGAAGGAATGGGATTCAGTGCGCGGCCCGGCGCTCGTCGATCGGCTGCGCAAGCAGTTCGAAAACGGCCCTGATGCCCAATATGTGCTGAAGGTGTTCCAGAATGGCCCGCCGATCGATGCGCCGATCCTGGTCAAGATCGTCGGCCCCGATCTCGATGTGCTGAAGCGGCTGGCCGGCGAGGTGGAATCGGTGATGCGCAAGGTGCCGGGCACCCGCGATGTCACCAATCCGGTGGCGGTCGATCAGCCGCGCCTCGAACTCGGACTTGATACCGGCAAGGCAGCGCTGCTTGGCGTGACACCGGGCGCCCCGCGTCGGGCGTTGCGGCTGGCGTTGGCAGGAGAGGCCGCCGGGCGACTGCGTGACCGTGAGGGTGATAGCTATAATGTGGTGGTGCGCCTGCCGCTCGATCGCCGCCACGGCGTTTCGGCGCTCGACGATGTCTTCGTGCCGGCGGCGGCCGGCGCCATTCCGCTGCGCGAAATTGCTACGCCGCGGCTTGATTCGGCGCCGCCGCGCATCAATCGCGAGCGCCAGCAACGCACGGTGTCGGTGTCGTCGCAGATTGCCGATGGCTTCCTCACTGCCAAGGTCAACAAGGCGGTTTACGACGCGATCAAGGCGGTCAAACTGCCCGAAGGCTATCGCTTCGATGCCGGCGGCGAAGCGGAAGCCCGGGCCCGCAGCTTTTCGGGGCTTGGCCCAGTGATCGCTATTGCCGTGTTCGGCATCCTGGGCGTGCTGGTCATCGAGTTCGGGCGGTTCCGCGAGGTTGCGGTTGTGGCCGGCGTCATCCCGCTCGGTATTTTCGGCGGCATCGTCGCGCTGTTCCTCAGCGGCAATTCGATCAGCTATACCGCCGTCATCGGCTTCATCGCGCTGATCGGCATCGAGATCAAGAATTCGATCCTGCTCGTCGATTTCACCACCCAGTTGCGTCAAAAGGGCATGGGGCTGCGCGATGCCATCGAACACGCGGGCGAAATCCGCTTCCTGCCGGTGCTGCTGACCAGCGTCACGGCGATCGGCGGCCTGCTGCCGTTGGCGCTATCGGGATCGGGGCTCTACAGCCCGCTCGCCTGGGTGATTATCGGCGGGTTGGTGTCGTCGACCTTGCTCAGCCGCATCGTCACACCGGTGATGTATCTGCTGATCGTCCGCGGCCATGAACCGACGCCGGTGGCGGGCTGACCTCCCCAATGCGGCTGGTGCCGGTCTGGCGCGGTCGTGTTAGCGTGCCAGCATTGGGAGATCGAAATGGCTGATTATGACCTGGTGATCCGCGGCGGCGAGATCCACGACGGGCTCGGCAATCCGGGCTTCGTCGGCGATGTCGCGATCCGCGGTGACCGGATTGTTGCCGTCGGCAGCGTTGCCGGCAGCGGCGCGGAGGAAATCGACGCGACGGGCCGCATCGTCACCCCGGGCTTCGTCGACGTCCACACCCACTATGACGGCCAGGCGACCTGGGAACATCGCATGACGCCGTCATCGGGGCACGGCGTCACCTCGGTCGTCATGGGCAATTGCGGCGTCGGTTTCGCGCCATGCAAGCCCGACCAGCACGCGATGCTGATCGGCCTGATGGAGGGGGTGGAGGACATTCCCGAAGTGGTGATGACCGCCGGGCTACCGTGGAATTGGGAGACTTTTCCCGAATATCTTGATGCCCTTGCCGCGCGCCAGCTCGACATCGATATCGCGGCGCAACTGCCGCATTCGGCGCTGCGCGTCTATGTGATGGGCGAACGCGGCGCCCGCCGCGAGACGCCGACCAGCGAAGACCTCGCCGAGATGCGCCGGCTGACCACCGAGGCGATCAAGGCGGGTGCACTCGGTGTCACCACGTCGCGCAACATGCTGCATCGCAGCCGCGCCGGCGAACTGGCGCCGAGCCTCAATTCGCCCGAGGATGAGCTGCTGGCGCTCGCCGCCGGGCTGCGCGATGCCGGCGCCGGGGTTTACCAGCTGATCGCCGATATCTTTGGCGAGGCCGACGACGAATTTGCCCTGATGCGCCGCGTGGCCGAGGCGGCGGGGCGCCCGCTGTCGTTCTCGCTGCTGCAGATGGCCACCGGCGATGAGGACGGCTGGCGCAAATATCTGCGCGCGCTGGAGGCCGCCAATGCCGAAGGCGTGACGATTCGCGGCCAGGTCTATCCGCGCCCGGTCGGGTTGTTGTTCGGGCTCGACCTGTCGTTTCACCCGTTCTCGCTGCACCCGAGCTTCCGGCCGCTTGCCGACCTGCCGCTCGCCGACAAGGTCGCCGCGATGCGCGATCCGGCGCTGCGCGCGAAACTGCTGGCGGAGGCGCCGAGCGATCCCAACCCGTTCTACATGGCGATCGTCGAGGCTTCGACCGCGACCTATCTGATGGGCGAACCACCGGTCTATGACCCGGCGCCCGAGGAACGGCTCGACCGTATCGCAGGCCGCGAAGGGCGCAGCGCGGCAGAGGTCGCCTATGACCTGCTGCTCGCAAACGACGGCCGCAACATCCTGTTCCTGCCCGGCGCCAACTACCGCGACGGCAATCTGGCGGCGGCGCGCGAAATGTGCACCCACCCCGATACGATCATCGGGCTGGGCGACGGCGGCGCGCATTACGGCGTCATCTGCGACGCCAGTTTCACGACCTTTTACCTGCAGCATTTCGTCCGTGACGCGAAACCGGGCCAGGCGGTACCGCTGGCCGACGCCATCCGGTCACTAACGTCGGTGCCCGCGGCGGCGGTAGGCCTCGGCGATCGCGGGCGGCTGGTGCCGGGCTGCAAGGCCGATCTCAATATCATCGACCTGGCAGCGCTCACCCTGCACGCGCCGTCGATGGTGCGCGACCTGCCCGCCGGCGGCAAGCGGCTGCGCCAGCTCGCCGACGGCTACAAGGTGACGATCAAGAGCGGCGTCGTGACCTATCGCGATGGCGTGCCGAGCGGCGCGCTGCCCGGCCGGCTGGTGCGCGGCGCGCAGATGGCGTGATCGCCGCGCTCAGCCATGACCATGGATATGGTCATCGGCGGCCATGTATTTCTTCACCTGGGCGGCATAGCGCTGGCTGACTGGCTTGAAATCATTGACGGTTTCGTCCCAGGCGTAAACCTCGCCGTCCTTGATGTCATAGACCCAGCCATGCAGCTGCAAGGCGCCGGTCGCCAGCGCCACGGCGACGGCGGGGTGCGTTTTCAGATGGTTGAGCTGCAGGATGACATTCTGTTCGAGCAGCAGCAGCATCCGGTCATGGTCGTCGAGGTCGGCGCCGATCGCCGCGACGATCTCCACTGCCGCACGTGAATAGCCCAGCCAGTCGCGGACATGCGGCAGCGCATCCAGCTTTTCGGGGGCCATTGCGCCCTTCATCGCGCCGCAATCGGTGTGGCCGCAGATGACGATGTGCGGCACCTTCAGCGCGCCGACGGCGAATTCGATCGCCGCGGTGGTGGCGCCGGTCGAATTCGAATGCGGCGGCACGATATTGCCGGCGTTGCGCACGACGAACAGGTCGCCCGGCTCGGCCTGGGTCAAGGTGCCGAGCTCGATGCGCGAATCGGAGCAGGTGATGAACAGCGCCTCGGGCGACTGGCCCTTGCTCAGCGCTTCGAACAGGGATTTCATCCCGGGATAGACGTCGCGCTGAAAGCGTACGACTCCGGCGGCGAATTTCGGCACTGGCGGCTCCTGTGCTGGCGCGTCTATCTATGGCCAACATTACAGAATGGCAATGTTGGCCGATGGTAAATTCGTCGCACCGGCGGGACCGTCAGCCATCAGGCATCGTGTCGAAAACGCGAATGCCGTCGGGTATACCCACCCAGGCCGGCCGATCGCGACCGAAGATCGCGATGCTCGGCGTGAAATATGCAGGGTCGTCGAGCGAGCCGGCATAGATGGTATGGCTGGTATCGACGCCGACGATGTCGCCGAAGACCAGCCCGTCGCAGTCTGGGCAAGAAATTGCGCACTGCCGTTCCGACATGGATTGCCGAGGCGCGATGCTGGCGCGTGGTGCCGGTGAAGCGGACATCGGCGGCATCGAAGCCCATGAACGGTATGAAGCCCGATCCCGAAGCCTTCCGGCAATCCGTGCAAAAGCAGTAGCCGGCGAGCGTCGGTACGGCGGTTGCCGCACAACGCAGTGCGCCGCACAGGCAGCCGCCGCTGATCATCATCTGCCGGCCAGCCGTCGCGCCACTGCGAGCAACTGCTCGGCGACGGTGCCCCAGCCCGCCTCGCACCCCATCGCCGCATGGTCCTGCATCGCCCCGCCGTCCGGTCCTGCGCCTGTCGGCGCGCTTGGCTTCGCCATGCGCTCTGCGGCGCTGCGCCGTTGCGCGCGCGCTTCGCTACGCCTATCCCGAACCCATGAAACGCTTCACCGGCCAGGACCGCTCGATCACCGACAAATGGCGCCCGGCGACGCTCGCCGTCCGCGGCGGCACAGCGCGATCGGATTTCGGCGAGACGTCCGAAGCCATCTTCATGACGTCGGGCTATGCCTATGACAGTGCCGAGGAAGCCGCCGCGCGCTTCCGCGGCGAGCGGCCGGGCATGACCTATTCGCGGCTTCAGAACCCGACGACGGAAATGCTCGAAAAGCGCCTCGCGCTGCTCGAAGGCGCCGAGGCGGCGCGCGCCACCACCACCGGCATGGCGGCAATGTCCGCGGCGCTGCTCAGCCATCTTTCCGCCGGCGATCACCTCGTCGCCGGGCGGTCGCTCTTCGGGTCATGCCGCGTGCTCGTCGATACGATCCTGCCGCGCTTCGGTATCGAAACCACCACTGTCGATGCGCGCGATACCGATGCCTGGGCGCGGGCGCGGCGACCCAATACGAAGGCGTTTTTCCTCGAAACGCCGTCGAACCCGGGACTGGAAGTCAGCGATATCCGCGCCATCGCCGATATTGCCCATGATGCCGGCGCGCTCGTCGTCGTCGACAATGCCTTTGCCTCGCCGATCGTCCAGCGGCCGATGGACCATGGTGCCGATGTCGTCGCCTATTCCGCGACGAAATTGCTCGATGGCCAGGGCCGCGTCCTTGCCGGCGCCGTGCTCGGCAGCGAGAAATGGATGAACGACGTCTATCTCGCCTATGCGCGGCACACCGGGCCGAACCTGTCGCCGTTCAACGCCTGGGTGGTGCTCAAAAGCCTCGAAACGCTCGACCTGCGCGTCCGTCGCGCGTGCGAGAATGCGATGAAGGTTGCGACCTTCCTCGAAGGCCGCATCCCGCGCGTGCTTTACCCCGGGCTGGCGTCGCATCCGCAGCATGCGCTCGCGATGCGCCAGATGGCGGCCGGCGGTACCATCATCGCGCTGTTCCTCGATGGCGGCCGCGCCCAGGCGCATGGTCTTCTCGACGGGCTGGAATTGGTCGATATTTCCAACAACCTTGGCGATTCGCGCAGCTTGATGACCCATCCCGCCTCGACCACCCATTACAGCGTCACCCCCGAAGTGCGTGACCAGATGGGCATCACCGAAGGCATGCTGCGGCTTTCGGTCGGGCTTGAGGATCCGCAGGATGTGATCGACGATCTCGACCAGGCGCTGCGCGCGGTCGGGCTGTAGGGCCATGGTGATCCGGCTGATCTTTCCCTATCATGCCACGACCCGGCGGATCACCGTGCGCGTCGCGCCGCGCTACATGGCCGACCAGTCCGATCCGCGCGCGCCGCGCCATGTCTGGAGCTATCACGTCCGCATCGAGAACAACGGGCTGGAAGCCGTTCAGCTGCTGGCGCGGCACTGGACGATCACCGATGGTGAGGGTCGCGTCGATCATGTCGATGGCCCCGGGGTGATCGGCCAGCAGCCGCTGATCGAACCCGGCGGCGCGTTCGACTATGTCTCGGGTTGCCCGTTGCCGACGGTTTCGGGGGTGATGGAGGGCCA
>JBBQKM010000190.1:0-5956 GCA_038326915.1 Sphingomonadales bacterium | reverse complement strand
CGGACATTGGCGAGCGCATCGTGGAAGACGCCGACGGGTTCGCGGCGGCTCTTGGCTTCGATGGTTTCCAGCGCCGAATAGACGATCGCTTCGGCGACGGACTTTTTGCCCTCGTACATGACGAGGTTCATGAACTTGCTCAGCACGACATCACCGAAACGGGGGTCGGGCAGGATTTCGCGCTTTTCGGGGCGACGACGACGGGCCATTTAACTGTCCTTCTTACTTGGGGCGCTTGGCGCCGTACTTCGACCGGCTCTGCTTGCGGTTCTTGACACCCTGGGTGTCGAGCACGCCGCGCAAAACGTGGTAGCGCACACCGGGCAAATCCTTGACGCGGCCGCCACGAATCAGGACCACCGAGTGTTCCTGAAGGTTGTGGCCCTCGCCGGGGATGTAGCCGATGACTTCGAAGCCATTGGTAAGACGGATCTTGGCAACCTTGCGAAGCGCCGAGTTCGGCTTCTTCGGGGTCGTCGTGTAGACGCGGGTGCAAACACCACGCTTCTGCGGGCAGGCCTCCATGGCCGGCACCTTGTTGCGGGCCTTCTGCGGCTCGCGACCCTTGCGGATCAGCTGGTTGATAGTCGGCATCGTGTATCTGTCATCCTGTCTGTTCGGCGGCTTGCGCCGCCTACTCCAGGTCCACACCGCCCTTACGGCATAAGCGCGCTTGGCACCCTGGCAGGGAACCTCACGCGCGCGGCGCAGCCTGTTGTTTCATTTCGCGTCCACACGCCGGAATCGAGGCTTGCCTGATCTCGGCCCATATACGGGAGCGCGGCCTATAGTCTTGGGGCCTCGCGGCGTCAATTGGATTCAGGCCGGCGGATTCAGGCCGCAGCCCGGGCCGCGCGCCCTCCGGCCCGATCCCGACGCTAGAGCGCCCCGTGGCAGTGCTTGAACTTCTTGCCCGATCCGCACGGGCAGACGGCGTTGCGCGATACCGCACGGTGCCATTCGGCCAGATCCTCGGGGTCGACTTCGGTCAGCTCGGCGGTGGCGGCCAGCGCGCCGCTCAGCGCGCCCGACGGCAGGCTGCCAAACGCATCGGTAGGGCCAAAGCCGCGGCCGCCAAAGGCGTCGTTCTCGCCGGTGAAAGGGTCGATGTGCGTCGTCACGAACCCCGGCATCGCGGGTTGCGCCATTGCCGGTGCGTCCATCTGGAACTGGGCGTTCGACAGCATCCGCGTCACATCCTCGCGGACGATGACCAGCATCCGTTCGAACAGCGCAAAGGCTTCCGACTTGTATTCGTTGAGCGGCGTCTTCTGCGCATAGGCGCGCAGGTGGATGACCTGGCGCAGCGCATCCAATGTCGCCAGATGCTCCTTCCAGTGATGGTCGAGCGCCTGGAGGAGGAAGTTCTTCTCGATCTCCACCCAGTTCTCGGCCGGCAGCTGCGCCGCCTTGGCATCCATCATCGCGTCGCTGGCGGCGATCAGCCGTTCGACGACGATTTCGGGGTCGATCGCGGCTTCCTGCGGCCAGTCGCGGACGGGCAGGTCGAGCGCCAGCGTGTTGCGGACCTCGGTTTCCAGCGCCTCGATATCCCATTGCTCGGGGTATGAATTGACCGGGCAGTGCGTGCCGACCATGGCGTTGATCGCCTCGTGGCGCATGTCGACGACGACGTCGCCGACGGTTTCGCTGTCCATGATGTCGGCGCGCTGTTCGTAAACGACCTTGCGCTGGTCGTTCATCACGTCGTCGTACTGCAGCAGCTGCTTGCGGACATCATAGTTGCGCGCTTCGACCTTCTTCTGCGCGGTCTCGATCGCCTTGGAGATCCAGGGGTGGACGATCGCCTCCCCCTCCTCGAGGCTGTTGTTCATCATGCGGCTGAGCATCGACTGCTGGCCGAAGATGCGCAGCAGATCGTCGTCGAGCGACAGATAGAAGCGGCTGAGCCCCGGATCGCCCTGACGGCCCGAACGGCCGCGCAGCTGGTTGTCGATGCGGCGGCTTTCATGGCGTTCGGTGCCGAGCACGAACAGCCCGCCGGCGTCGCGCACCGCTTGGCGTTCGGTTTCGACCTCGGCCTTGATGCGGGCGATGGCGGCATCGCGTTCCGACCCCTCGGGTATTTCGGTCAGTTCGCGGGCGACCCGCGCCTCGAAATTGCCGCCGAGCTGGATGTCGGTGCCGCGGCCGGCCATGTTGGTCGCGATGGTGACGGCACCCAGGCGCCCGGCCTGTTCGACGATATGCGCTTCCTGTTCGTGAAAGCGGGCATTGAGCACAACATGCTTGACGCCTTCCTTGACGAGGAATTCGCTCAACATTTCGCTCTTTTCGATCGACACGGTGCCGACGAGAATCGGCTGGTTGCGCGCCGATGATTCGCGGATGGTCTTGACGATCGCCTTGAACTTCTGGTCGGCGTCCTTGTAGAATTCGTCGTCGACATCCTCGCGCAGCACGGGCTTGTTGGTCGGGATCTCGACGACATTCAGCTTGTAGATGTCGAAGAATTCTGATGCCTCGGTCGCCGCCGTCCCGGTCATGCCGCCCAGCTTTGGATACATGCGGAAATAATTCTGGAAGGTGATGCTGGCCAGCGTCTGGTTCTCGGGCTGGATCTGCGCGCCTTCTTTGGCCTCGACGGCCTGGTGCAGGCCATCCGACCAGCGCCGGCCATCCATCATGCGGCCGGTGAATTCATCGATGATGATCACCTTGTCGTTGCGGACGATATAATCGGTGTCGCGGCGATAGATGACATTGGCGCGCAGCGCCTGGTTCAGGTGATGGACGACCTGGGTATTTTCGAAATCATACAGGTTCTCGCCCTCGAGCAGCCCCATCGCCGCGAGCGCGCGCTCGGCGTTTTCGGTGCCGTCTTCGGTCAGGATCACCGATTTCTGCTTTTCGTCGATCTCGTAATCGGTCTTGCCGAGCGTCTTCACCATCGTGTCGACGGCCATATATAGTTCGGACTTGTCGTCGGTCGGGCCCGAGATGATCAGCGGCGTGCGCGCTTCGTCGATCAGCACCGAATCGACTTCATCGACAACGGCATAATGGAACGGCCGCTGTACCATCTGCTCGCGGCTGTATTTCATGTTGTCGCGCAGATAATCAAAGCCGAATTCATTGTTGGTGCCGTAGGTGATGTCGGCGGCATAGGCCTCGCGGCGGGTGGCGTCGTCGATGTTGGGGACGATGACGCCGACGCTGAGCCCGAGGAATTTATAGACCTGGCCCATCCAGCCGGCGTCGCGTGACGCCAGATAGTCGTTGACGGTGACGACATGGACGCCCTTGCCGGCGAGTGCGTTGAGATAGACGGCGAGCGTCGCCACCAGGGTCTTGCCTTCGCCGGTACGCATTTCGGCGATCTCGCCGCGGTGGAGGACGACGCCGCCGACCAGCTGCACATCATAGTGGCGCTGGCCGAGTGTGCGCTTCGCTGCTTCGCGAACCGTGGCAAAGGCTTCGGGCAGGATGTCGTCGAGCGTCTTGCCGGCGGCGATCTCGCCCTTCAGCTTGTCGGTCTGGCCGCGCAGCGCGTCGTCCGACATGGCCGAGATTTCCGGTTCGAGCGCACCGATGCGCGCCACCAGGGGGGCGAGCGACTTGACGTAGCGGTCGTTGCTTGAACCGAAAAGCCGCTTGGCGATACCGCCGAATCCGAGCATGAAAATCCTAACGCGCAGGCGACCGGCGGCCGCGAAGGGGCCGCGCGTGTCGAACCGCAGCGATGTAGGGGCGGCGACCGCTTTCGTCAATTCGGGCGCCCACTGCTGGGCGCCTGGCCGGCCGCGGCGGATCGCACCGAATTGATGCCGCGATGCAGCAGCCGCATGCTAGGGTGATCGCAATTGCCCAGTTTCGACTCCTGTCGGGTGGCGGGCGGTCGCTGTCGGGGACGGTTTGCGCGATGCGAACCTCCGGTTGTTGAGTAGAGGGCCGGGCTTTGGCTCCTGATGAATTCGCGGCAATCGTACCCGAAGTCGCGATGACCCTGGTCAGCGCCGTCGTCGGCTCTTCGACCTCGCCGTTGCTGCTGCTCGACCAGGATTTGCGAGTCATGCTGGCAAGCACGTCGTTCGGCGATTGTTTCGACCAATCCGTTGCGGATGTCGTCGGCCGCAGCATCTTTGCGCTTGGCGATGGCGAATGGGACGTGCCGCGCTTGCGGTCGCTGCTGGCCGCGACGTTGTCTGGCGCCGTAATCACGCCCGCCTACGAAATCGATCTCAACCTGCCAAAGCGCGGACGCCGACGCCTGGTCATCAATGCCAGCAAGCTGGCCTATGACGGCGGCATCGCGAGCACCCGCATCCTGCTTGCGGTTGCCGATGTCACCGATGCCCGGCTGGCCGCCAGCGCCAACGAGCGGCTGCTGCAGGAAAAAGCCGTTCTGGTTCGCGAAATCCAGCACCGCGTCGCCAACAGCCTGCAGATCATCGCCAGCGTCCTGATGCAGAGCGCGCGCAAGGTCGGATCCGAGGACGCCAGACTGCACCTCAAGGATGCCCATAGCCGCGTGCTCGCCATCGCCGAACTGCAGCGCAAGCTCGCCGAATCGGAAAATGACGAGGTCCATATCGGCCCGTATCTGAAGCAACTGTGCCACAGCCTTGGCGCGTCGATGATCGACGATCACGACCGGATCTCGCTGTCCGCCGATGCCGATGACAGCCTGGTGCCAGCCAATATCTCGGTCAGCATCGGGCTGGTCGTGACCGAACTGGTGATCAACTCGCTCAAGCACGCGTTTCCCGAAAAACGCCACGGCAAGGTCGTCGTCGGCTATCATGCTGCGGGCAATGCCTGGACGCTGACCGTGACAGACGATGGCATCGGCATGGCGGGGCAGGCCGATACGACGCCCGGCCTCGGCACCAGCATCGTCACGGCGCTGGTCAGGCATCTCGACGCCCAAATCGCCGTCGGCGATGCCGATCCGGGCACCATCGTGACGGTTTCGCATGCCGATGGCGCAGCGCCGGCGGCCGTGGAAGTGGCGGTCTGAACGCGTCAGGTGCGCGGCAATGGCCCCGGCGGCGGTGACAGCGCCGGCTTGCGCTTCGATTTGCGCCGCAGGCCGAAATTGACCGCCTTTTGCACGCGCGGATAGCGGCGCGTGTAGCGGACATAGCGCCGCCGCGCCCAGGCCGAATTGCGCAGCACCAGCGCAAGGCCAAAGGCAAAGATGAAGATGCCGAGCGGGCCGGGGGTGGGGATGCCGATGATCGGCGCCACCAGCATCAGGAAGGCGCCCAGCATCAGCTGGAACACCCGGAAGGGTTCGCTCCTGATCAGGATTTCGAGGAAGGCGGGGCGTTTCACAGTGGGGCGTTTCACATGGGCGTCTCTAGGGGCCAGTTGTGGCACAGAGAAGGCGATGCTGGCCAACAATTGCAGCACTGGCCGTGATGCGACATAAACACCTCTGGGGTCGGCAAATTTCGCAAAGCACAGGGGTTGCAATGGTCGCGCATGTCGGAACGGTGGCGTTCCTCGGGCTCGAGGCGCGCCGGGTCGACGTGCAGGTGCAGATGTCGTCGGGGCCGGCCGGGTTCCTGACCGTCGGCCTGCCCGACAAGGCGGTGAAGGAAAGCCGCGAACGCGTGCAGGCGACACTGCACGGCATCGGGCTTTCGTTGCCGCCACGCCGCATCGTCGTCAACCTGTCGCCCGCCGACCTGCCCAAGGAAGGCTCGCACTACGATCTGCCGATCGCGCTGGGGCTGCTGGTGGCGATGGGGGTGGTGGCCCAGGATGCGATCGATGGCTTTCTTGTGGTCGGCGAACTCGGCCTCGATGGCGCGCTGGCGCCGGTGCCGGGCGTTTTGCTGGCGGCGCTGCACGCGGCGGAAAATGAACTCGGGCTGGTCTGCCCCGCCAGCCAGGGCGGCGAAGCGGCCTGGGCCGGCGAAGTCGATGTCATCGCCGCACCCGACCTGTTGTCGCTGCTCAACCATCTGAAGGGCACGCAACTGCTGTC
>JBBQKM010000189.1:0-5968 GCA_038326915.1 Sphingomonadales bacterium | reverse complement strand
AGTCACGGGTGCGGGGTCCCTCCCCTTGGAGGCTGGGCGTCGCCTACCGGCTGCGGGGTGGGCGACTCGGCGCCCGCCGAGCGGGGTGGGGGTTAACAAGTTTCGGTGCGAGCTACCCCCACCCCGCTCGCTGCGCGTGTCGCCCTCCCCGCAGCCGTTAGGCGACGCGAAGCGTCAACGGGGAGGGACCCCGCAGCATTGACTCACGCGCCAACTGCCCCTATGCGCCGCCTCTTGAATTTCGGGCCGTGCCTCGTGCGGTCCCTGCCAGCTGGAACTCAACATGAAGCGTACCTATCAGCCTTCGAAGCTCGTCCGCGCCCGTCGCCACGGCTTCCGTGCCCGCATGGCGACTGTCGGTGGCCGCAATGTCATCCGCAACCGCCGCGCCCAGGGCCGCAAGAAGCTTTCCGCTTAAGCCAGGAGTCCGGATGGAGATCATCCGGCAGCGGCGTGATTTCCTCGCCGCCAACCGTGGCAAGCGGGTCGTGACTCCGGGGTTCATCCTGCTGGTGCAGCCACGCGATGCCGACGATGTGCAACGCGCCGGCTTTACTGTCACCAAGAAAATTGGCAACGCCGTCGTGCGCAACCGCATGAAACGGCGGCTACGCGCGCTCGCCCGCGACCTTTTGCCCATCGCCGGCATCGCCCATGCCGATCATGTGCTGATCGGCCGCGAAGCCGGCATCGAGCGCGATTTCGCGACGCTGCGCGCCGAGCTGGAAAAGGCGCTGCACAAGGCGGGTCGATGAGCCTGGCCGGCCGCATCCTCACCGTGCCGATCCGCGGCTACCAGCGCTTTGTCTCACCGCTGCTGCCGCCGTCGTGCCGCTTCACCCCCAGCTGTTCGCACTATGCCGTGGAGGCGCTGGCCAAGCATGGCGCGGTCAAGGGCGGCTGGCTGGCGGCGCGGCGGATCGCGCGCTGCCATCCCTGGGGTCCGACGGGCTATGACCCGGTGCCCTGACAGGCTATAGGCGCGGCAATCCTGCCGCCCGCAGCCCCGAAACAAGAAGAGCGTTCGTGAACCAAGACACCCGCAACATGGTCCTGGCCGTCATCCTGTCGGCATTCGTGCTGCTGGGCTGGACCTTTGTCGCCGACCGCTATTTCCCGCAACCAAAGGCGGTGAAGCCGGCGGCCAGCGCCACGGCAACGCCAGCGGGAACCTCAGCCGGTGCGCCGGCCACGCCGGTCGCCGCCGGCGGCACGGTGCCGGGTGTCGCCAGCGCCGCGACCATCGCTGCCGATCGCGGCGTCGTCCTTGCCGCCAGCCCGCGCCTCGCCATCGTCACGCCGCAGCTGCAGGGGTCGATCAACCTGAAGGGTGCGCGCTTCGACGATCTCGTGCTGCCGACCTATCGCGAAACCATCGACAAGGCGTCGCCGCCCGTCCGCCTGCTCAGCCCGAGCGGCACCAAGGACGCCTATTTCGGCCAGTTCGGCTGGACCGGCGCCGGTGCGCCGCCCGCCGATGCGCTGTGGACCGCCAGCGCCGCCCGGCTGACCCCCGAAGCGCCGGTGACGCTCAGCTGGACTTCGCCCGGCGGCGCCGTGTTCGAACAGGTCATAAGCGTCGACAAGGATTTCCTGTTCACCGTGCGCCAGCGCGTCCGCAACCTCGGCGCGACGCCGTTGACCGTGCAGCCCTGGGGCCTCGTCTCGCGCCGCGGCACCGGGCCCGACACCAACAGCTACAACCTCCACATCGGGCCGATCGGCGTCATCGACGGCACGCTGCATGATTCGGAAGTCAATTACGACAAGCTGCGCGACACCGGCCCCAAGACCTATGCGACCACCGGCGGCTGGATCGGCATCACCGACAAATACTGGCTGGCGGCGCTGATCCCCGACCAGGCGCAAAAGGTGGCGACGCGCTTTGCCGCCGCCCCCGGCGACCAGTATCAGACCGATTACCTTGGCCCCGGCATCGCCATCCCGGCTGGCGCCGCGCGGGAAACCACGGCGCGCTTCTTTGCCGGCGCCAAGGAGGTCAAGCTCCTCGATCGCTACATGACGGCGATGAAGATCCCGCATTTCGACCTGGCCGTCAGCTGGGGCTGGTTCATCGTCATCGCCCAGCCGATCTTCTATCTGCTCGACTGGCTGTTCAAGCTGACCAACAATTTCGGTGTCGCCATCATCGGGCTGACGATCATCGTCCGCGCCGCGCTGTTCCCGATTGCCAACAAGCAGTATGAATCGATGGCGAAAATGCGGATCGTCGCGCCCAAGATGAAGGCGCTGCAGGAACGCTATAAGGACGACAAGCTGCGCCAGCAGCAGGAAGTCATGGCGCTGTACAAGACCGAAAAGGTCAATCCGCTCGCCGGCTGCCTGCCGCTCGTGCTGCAGATTCCGATCTTCTATGCGCTCTACAAGACGCTGATGGTCTCGATCGAGATGCGCCACCAGCCCTTCGTGCTGTGGCTGCGCGACCTGTCGGCGCCCGATCCGCTGACACCGCTCAACCAGTTCGGCGCCATCGCCTGGCAGCCGCCGGCGATGATCGCGCTGGGCGTGTTGCCGATCCTGCTCGGCATCACCATGTGGCTGCTGCAGAAAATGAACCCGACGCCGATGGACCCGGTGCAGAAACAGGTGTTCGCGATCATGCCATGGATGTTCATGTTCATCATGGCGCCGTTCGCGGCCGGGCTGCAGCTGTACTGGACGACGAACAACCTGATCTCGATCGCCCAGCAATGGTGGATGCTGAAGAAATTCCCGATGCCGGCGACGCCGCCCGAAACCGTCACCGTGGCGGCGACGGCGGTTTCCACCAAGGCCAAGCCATCGGGGCCGAAACCAGCTGGGCCGAAACCATCGAACCGGACCGGCAAGTGAACGACAGCGAGCTCGATCCCGTTGCCGAGGCGAAAAAGCGCGACTGGCTGATCGAGGATGCCCGGCGGCGCTTCACCGGCCCGGTGGAATTCCGCCTGTCGGCGCCGGCGCTGCAATATCTGCCCGATCCCGATGTTTCGGAAATCGCCTTTGCCGGGCGCAGCAATGTCGGCAAATCGTCGCTGCTCAACGCGCTGACCGGGCGGCAGGGGCTGGCGCGCGCGTCGAACACGCCGGGGCGGACGCAGGAACTGAACTTCTTCGATGTCGGCGAACCGCGCGTCTTCCGCCTCGTCGACATGCCCGGCTATGGCTATGCCGAGGCGCCCAAGGACCTCGTGGCGCGCTGGAAACGGCTGATCTTCGACTATCTGCGCGGCCGCGCCGTGCTGAAGCGCGTGCTGGTGCTGATCGATGCCCGCCACGGGCTGAAGGCCGTCGATCGCGAGATCATGACGATGCTCGACCAGGCCGCGGTCAGCTATCAGCTGGTCCTCACCAAGGCCGACAAGATCAAGCCGACCGCGCTGGTGGCGACGCTCGCGGCGGTCGAGGCGATCGCCAAAACCCATGTCGCGGCCTTTCCCGTAGTGCTGGCGACATCGGCCGAAACCGGCTGGGGCATCCCCGAACTGCGCGCCGCGGTGATGGAGGCGGCGGAACGGTAGCGGCCAATCCGGGTGCGGACGGTTCCCTTTCGCCGCCCGCGCCTCTATCACCCTCGCAAGCCCCGAGGAGGTCGCCGCCATGAAACTCGTCATCGGAACCCGCACCCTGTCGTCGTGGTCGCTGCGCGGCTGGCTGGCGGCAAAACAGTCGGGGCTGCCGTTCGCCACCGAATGCCGCGAGATGGACACGCCGGAATGGCAGGGCGGCGCCGCCAAAAAGGATCTGCCGTCGGGCAAGGTGCCGCTGCTGATCGATGGCGCCACGCCGGTATGGGACAGCATGGCGATCATCCTGTGGCTGTCGGACAAGGGCGGCCATGATCGCTATTGGCCGCGCGAATGGCCGGCGCGGGCGCTGGCCTATGCGATGGCCGCCGAAATGCATTCGGGCTTTCCGGCGCTGCGCCAGGCCTGCCCGATGAACCTGCAATCGGCGTTCCCGAATTTCGAGGCCAGCGATGCGGTGAAGGCCGATGTCGCGCGCATCGACGCGCTGTGGACCGACGCGCGAACACGTTTCGGCAGCGATACCGACCTGCCATGGCTGTTCGGGCCATTCGGCGCCGCCGACATCATGTTCGCGCCGGTGGTCTATCGCATCCACCATTATCATTTGCCCGTGTCGCCGACGGCGCGCGCCTATGTCGACGCCATGCTCGGCCATCCCTGGCTGCAGGAATGGAACCGCGACGCGCATCTCGAAACGCTGCGCTATGACCTTTACCCGGTGCCCGGCGGCGTGCCGGCATAGCTTGACCTTGGATGGCAAAACACTAGCGTCCGCCGCAACAATCCGGAGACCTTGATGCGATCTTTCCTCTGCGCCGCTGCCCTGGTGCTGTCGGCCTTGCCCGCGCTTGCCGCCGAACCGCAGTTTTCCGGCGATCGGCTCAAGGCCGATGTCGGCTTCATGGCCGATGATCTGCTCGAAGGCCGCGATACCGGCAGCCGCGGCCATGAAACCGCCGCCGCTTTTGTCGCCGCCGAATTCGCCAAGGCCGGGCTGCAACCCGCCGGCAAGAACGGCTGGTTCACGCCCGTCACCTTCCCGGCGGCGCGGCTGGTGCCGGGTTCGGGCAAGGTCACTATCACCGGCGGCGGCGCGCCGGCGGCGCTCGTCCATGGCGGCGAAACCATCGTCTTCCCGCTGCTCGCCCATCCCGCTGGCGATGTCAGCGCGCCCATGGTGTTTGTCGGCTTCGGCCTCGATGCGCCGAAACAGGGCTTTGACGATTACAAGGGCCTCGATGTGCGCGGCAAGATCGTCGTGATGCTCAGCGGCATCCCCAACGGCCCGCCCAACGAGGTGCTGGCGCATCTGGCGCGGCAGAAGTCGGCGATGGCGGTGGCGCGCGGTGCTGTCGGCGTCATCGGCATCAACACGCTGCGCGGCATCCGCCAATATTCCTGGGCGCGCCGGCTCGAAACCGCCAACGAGCCCGATCTGACCTGGCTGCAGTCCGACGGCAAGCCGTTTGACGATGCCATGGCCTTGCGCGGCCGCGCCTCGGCCAGCCCGGCAGCAGCGGAGCGCATCTTTGCCGGCGCGAAACAGCCGCTCGCCGCCGTGCTGGCGCTCGCCGACACGATGAACGGGCGCCCGAAGGGCTTTGCGCTCGCCACCAGCGCGCGCATCGAATCGCAGTCGACGCAGGACCGGGTGACCAGCCCCGAAGTCGTCGGGCGCCTGCCCGGCAGCGATCCGGCGCTGGCCGCAGAACATGTCGTGCTGATGGCGCATCTCGACCATATCGGGATTTCCGAGGACAAGAAGGGCGACAAGATCAACAATGGCGCGCTCGACAATGCCGCTGGCGTCGCGGTGATGCTCGAGGTGGCGCGCGCCTTCCAGGCCAGCGGCACGCCAAAGCGGTCGATGCTGTTCGTCGCCAACACCGGCGAGGAAAAGGGCCTGCTGGGCGCCGAGGCCTTTGCCAATGATCCGGGTATCCCGGCCGAAAAGATCGCCGCGGTCGTCGATCTCGACATGCCGTTGCTGCTGTATGATTTCACCGATGTCATCGCCTTTGGCGGCGATCACACGACGATGGGCCCGGTGATCGCCGAGGCGGTAAAGATCGCCGGTGTCAGCCTGTCGCCCGATCCGATGCCGGCCGAAACCATTTTCGTGCGGTCGGATCACTATGCCTTCGTCAAGCGCGGCGTGCCGGCGATCATGCTCGCCACCGGCGTCGGCAATGGCGGCGACAAGGTCTGGGAGAGTTTCCTCAAGACCGATTATCACCAGCCGAGCGACGACATGAAGCTGCCGATCAACTGGGCGGCGGGGGCGAAGTTTGCCCGCGTCAACTATCTGATCGCCCGGCAGATTGCCGATGGCGCCGAACGGCCGCGCTGGTACGCCGGCGATTATTTCGGCGCGACCTTTGCACCGTCGGCGCCCAAGGCTGCGCGCGCCAAGGGGAATTGATCATGAAGACCGCGGG
>JBBQKM010000188.1:0-5982 GCA_038326915.1 Sphingomonadales bacterium | reverse complement strand
GCTGGCGCGGCTGCTGCGGCGTCAGTAGAGCGTTGCCAGCGCGGCATCGGCCGCCGCGACGGTCCGCGCCACATCATCGGCGCTGGTTTGCCAGCCGCAGACGCTGATCCGCAGCGTCCGCTCCCCCTCCCAGCGCGTGCCGCTGAAGAACGCCTCGCCGCTGGCGTTGATCGCCGCGATCACCGCGTCGCTGATATTGGCGCCGGCGCGGTCGTGGAAACGGATCATGCCCTGGTTGATGATCGGCCGCGCGATGCTGGTGGCACCGGGCAGCGCCGCAATGCCGTCGTGAATGGCCAGCGCATGGTCGCAGCAGCGATCGATCAGGTCGGCTAGCCCGTCGCGGCCCAGTTCGAGCAGCGCCGCCAGCACGGTGATTCCCCGCGCCCGCCGCGACCATTCGGGCGTCCAGTCCATCGAATCGCGCATGTCGCCGCCGGCGGTAAGGTAGCTTGCCGCCATGGTCATCGCCGCGCGGTGCGCCGCCGGGTCGCGGGTGATCGCGATTCCGCAGTCATAGGGGGTGTTGAGCCATTTGTGGCCATCGGTCGCCCAGCTGTCGGCGGTGGCGATTCCGGCCACCAGCGGCTGCAGACGCGGGCTCGCCGCCAACCACAGCCCGAAGGCGCCATCGACATGCACCCAGGCATTGGCGGCATGGGCGATGGGAACCAGCGCCGAAAAGTCGTCGCTTTCGCCCAGATTGAGGTCGCCGGCGTTGAGCACGACGATCGTCGGCGCAGCGGGCGCCATCGCCAGCGCGGCGTGCAGCGCGTCGGGGCCGACCCGACCCGGCACCGGGCCGCCCAGCGGCACCAGGCAATCGGTGCCCATCCCGAGGAAGCGCAGCGCGCGATCGACCGAGCCATGGCGGTGCGCATTGGCCAGCACGCGGATTTTCGGCGCGCCGAACAGCCCGCGCGCCTCCACGTCCCAGCCGGTGCGCGCCAGCACGGCGTGGCGGGCGACGGCCAGTGCCGTGACATGCGCCATCTGGCAGCCGGTGACAAAGGCGAAACTGGCATCATCGGGCAGGCCGAGCGCATCAAGCAGCATCGCGCCAGCCAGCGTTTCGAGCACCGCGGCGGCGGGACTTGTCGCGGCCAGCACGGCATTCTGGTCCCAGCCGGTCAGCATCATGTCGGTGGCCAGCGCCGCCGGCAGCGCACCGCCCTTCACCCAGGCGAAAAACCGCCCGCCGGCATTGGCCATCAGCCCCGGTTGCGCCGCGGCGGCGATGCGGCGGACGACGTCGGTGGGCGCCAGACCCGTCGCCGGCAGCGCGGCGGGCAGGTGCGCCAGCATCTCGGCGGCGGTGCCGGTGGGGCCGACGGGCCGCGTCGGCAACGATGCGATGAAACGGCGCGCCTCGGCGACGGCGATGTCGATGCTGTCCATGCCGGCGTCGATACCAGCGCGGCGGCAGCGGGTCTTGCGAAAATCGGCGGCGGCGGGGCAACGCCACTGGCACCCTGCCCGCAGTTGCGCTAGTCGGCGCCTGCAACAACACAGGCGGGACCATGCCGAACAAGCTCTATCCCGATGCGGCCGCGGCGCTGGCGGGCGTGGTTTTCGATGGCATGACGATCATGTCGGGCGGCTTCGGCCTGTGCGGCATCCCCGAAAAGCTGATCGCCGCGCTCAAGGATACCGGCACCAAGGATATCACCGCGATCTCGAACAACGCCGGCGTCGATGGTTTCGGCCTCGGCATCCTGCTGCAGACCCGGCAGGTTTCGAAGATGATCGCCAGCTATGTCGGCGAGAACAAGGAGTTCGAACGCCAGTATCTCGCCGGTGAATTGCAGCTGGAGTTCAATCCGCAGGGCACGCTCGCCGAACGGATCCGCGCCGGCGGGGCGGGAATCCCGGGGTTCTTCACCAAGACCGGTGTCGGCACGCTGGTCGCGGAGGGCAAGGACCACCGCGACTTCAACGGTGAAACCTATATCATGGAGACGGGGCTCGTCGCCGATGTGGCGCTGGTGAAGGCGTGGAAGGCCGATCCCTATGGCAATCTCGTTTACCGTAAGACGGCGCGCAACTTCAATCCGATGATGGCGACCGCCGGCAAGGTGACGATCGCCGAAGTCGAGGAACTGGTCGGCCCGGGTGAGCTTGATCCCGACCATATCCATACGCCCGGCATCTATGTGCAGCGGCTGATCGTCGGCACGGACTATGAGAAACGCATCGAACAGCGCACGATTCGCGTGCGGGAGCCCGGCGCAGAGCGCCACACGGAGACAGCATAATGGCCTGGAATCGCGACGAACAGGCCGCCCGGGCTGCCCGCGAACTGCTCGACGGCTTTTATGTCAACCTCGGCATCGGCATGCCGACGCTGGTGGCGAACCATATCGCGCCCGGCATCGACATCACCTTGCAGTCCGAAAACGGCATGCTCGGCATGGGGCCGTTCCCCTATGACGACGAAATCGACGCCGATCTGATCAACGCCGGCAAGCAGACCATCACCGAACTGCGGCGATCGAGCTATTTCAGCAGCGCCGACAGCTTTGCGATGATCCGCGGCGGCCATATCGACCTGAGCATATTGGGCGCCATGGAAGTCGCCGAAAACGGCGACCTCGCCAACTGGATGATCCCCGGCAAGATGGTCAAGGGCATGGGCGGCGCCATGGATTTGGTCGCCGGCGTCAAGCGCATCATCGTGCTGATGGAGCATAATTCCAAGGCCGGCGAGGCCAAGTTCAAGCATGAATGCAGCCTGCCGCTGACCGGAAAACAGGTCGTCGACATGGTGATTTCGGACCTGTGCGTGCTCGAAAGGCCGGCGCGGGGGCAGGCGTTCCGGCTCGTCGAGCTGGCGCCGGGGGTGTCGCTCGACGAATTGCGCGCCAAGACCGAAGGCAATTTCACCGCCTGATGCAACAACGCCCCCGCGCGGGAGCGCAGGGGCGTTGCAGAATTCAGGGCCGGGACGGCGCAAACCGCCCCGGCCGCTGCATCAGAAGCGGAAGTTGAGGCCGGCCTTCACTTCGTTGCGGCTGTACTTCAGCTTGGCCTGGGTGACGCCCAGGTCGGCGGCGAGCGCCGGCAGATTGTCGTTGCCGAACTGCGAATAGGCATATTCGAGCCGTGCCGAGACGTTGCGCGCCAGCTGCTGTTCGTAACCGGCGCCGACGGTGAAGCCGTCGCGGTTTTCGCTGATGTTGGTGTTGGCATCACGCAGCGTGTAGCGCGCATTGGCATAGCCGCCGCGAACATAGACAAGGCCATCGGGGCCGGCGAGATAGCCGAGACGCGCGGTGGCGGCGATGGTGCGGCCCTGCTTCAGCTCGAGCGGATCATTGTTGTCGAGCAGGCTGCTGCCAGTGCGGCCGGTCAGCGCGACTTCGGCGCCGAGCACAACGCTCGGGCTGAGGCGGAAGTCATAGCCGATCTGGCCGCCATAACCGAAACCATCCTTGTTCTGGCTGGCCTTCGACGTGCCGGTGCCATCGGTGACGGTCAGCGTCTGGCGGTCCTGCTGCCCGCCGCCCTGTACGCCGATGAACGGGCCGTTGAAGGTTTCAGGGGCGCCCTGCGCCAGCACGGGGGCCGCAGCCGCAAGCGCGGCCAACGCAAAAACAGACTTGAACATAAATACTCCAATACTTCGCCGACCGGGGGGGAGGGTGGCCGGCCGGGTGAATTAGGTATCCAACACACCCGTGTCAACCACCGAAGCCGACATGGCTGCTATGCCGTGGCGCGCCTAAATCGGGGCTGAATGAAACACGGTCGAAATGCGGCGGAATACTGGAATTGCAGCCCTTTTGTGGCCTGCGTATTACACGGGCGCAACACGTTCCCAGCGCCAGACGGGTCCTTCGTCGGGATCGATGGCATCACCGGCGCGGACGAAGCCGTTGCGCGCCAGCGCCGTTCCCGAGGCATTTGCCACCGGCAGGGTGTGGGCAATCACCACGGCCTCGCCGGCGCCGGCAGCCAGCCCGACCAGCGCACCGGCCATCGCGGTCGCCACCCCGCTGCCTTCGGCGCGCGGAAAGGTCATATAGCCGATTTCGGGCGGATCGCCGGGGCCGGGAACATTCTTGAAGCCGCAGCAGCCGACCGCCACGCCGTCACGCCAGGCGAGAAAATTGCCCCACGGAAACGCCCGCGCCTCGCGGCGCATCTGCTCCAGCCCGTCGACCAGCATGGCGGTCGATTCCGCGTCGAGCGGTGGCACGACATCCGCCAGCACCGCAGCGACCATGCGGTCGTGTGCGATGAAGCGGAGTTCGAGGGTCATGCCGCCTTTTTGAGGTGGCGGCGGCCGAGCAGCTCGGCAATCTGCACGGCGTTGAGCGCTGCACCTTTCCGCAGATTGTCCGAAACGCACCACAGGACGAGGCCGTTCGCCACGGTCGGATCCTTGCGGACGCGGCTGACATAGGTCGCATATTCACCGACGCATTCGATGGGGGTGATGTAGCCACCGTCCTCGCGCTTGTCGAACAGCATGATGCCCGGCGCCTCGCGCAGGATGGCCTGGGCTTCCTTGACCGAGATCGGGCGTTCGAATTCGATGTTGATGGCCTCCGAATGGCCGACAAAAACCGGCACGCGGACGCAGGTGGCGGTGACCAGGATGCCCGGATCGAGGATCTTGTTGGTCTCCTGCGCCATCTTCAGTTCTTCCTTGGTATAGCCGTCATAATCGGTTTCCGGCCCCACGAAGCTGTCGATGTGCGGGATGACGTTGAAGGCGATCTGCTTGGTGAACTTGCGCGGCGCCAGGGCATCGCCGACAAAGATCGCGCGCGATTCCTCGAACAGTTCGTCCATGCCTTCCTTGCCGGCGCCCGACACCGACTGATAGGTCGAAACAACGACGCGGGTGATGCCGGCGGCGTCGTGCAGCGGCTTCAGCGCCACGACCATCTGCGCCGTGGAGCAATTGGGGTTGGCGATGATGTTGCGCTTCAGATAGCCGTCGATCGCCTCGGGGTTCACCTCGGGCACGATCAGCGGCACATCGGGGTCCATGCGGAACAGCGACGAATTGTCGATGACGGTGCAGCCGGCGGCAGCGGCCTTGGGCGCATAGATCTTCGCGGGGCCCGACCCGGCGGCGAACAGCGCGATGTCCCAGCCCGAGAAATCGAAATGTTCGATGTTCTGGACCTTCAATTCCTTGCCGGTGTCGCCGAAATCGATGATGTCGCCTGTCGACCGCGGCGATGCCACCGCGGCGATGTCCGCCAGCGGAAACTGGCGCTCGGCGAGGATGTTCAGCATTTCGCGCCCGACATTGCCGGTGGCGCCCACGACGACGACTTTGTAACCCATTGCACTCTCCCAGAGGCAGAGGCGCTTAGACCGCTGCGGCCGGGCTTTCAAGTTTCAGCCGCCGCGCGATGATCGTTGTCACCGCTAGATCGGCGGTGACATTGCCCAATGTGCGGAAGATATCGGGCAGCAATTCCACCGCCAGCAGCAGCGGCAGCGCCGCCACCGGCACGCCCATCGCGTTGGCGATCGGCACCGTGGCAGCGAGGAACGTGATCGATCCCGGCAGCCCGCCGGTGCTGACCGCGGCCGCCAATGATGCCAGCACGCCCGCCGCCAGCGCCAGCGGCCCCGGCGCGATGCCGTTCAAATGCCCGACATACAGAACCACCGCGATGTTGGCGCAGGGCGATGTGATGCGGAAGATCGATACCGCCAGCGGCAGCACCACCCGGCTGACGCTTTCGGGCAGGCCCAGTTCCTCGGCGCCTTCATAGATCGCCGGCAACGATGCGATCGACGATTGCGTGCTGACTGCGACCGCCTGCGCCGGCAGCACGGCACGGGCAAAGCGCACCATGCCGCCGCCGAAGACCGCCATCAGCACATAGACGACAAGGATCAGCGACACCTGCGCGATGACCAGCACGGCGACATAATGCGCCAGCACGCCGAACGCCGCGAGCCCGGCCTTCAACCCGACCGCCATCGCCAGCGCGAAGACGCCGACCGGGCCGACGA
>JBBQKM010000187.1:0-6071 GCA_038326915.1 Sphingomonadales bacterium | reverse complement strand
CACCCCGCTCGCTTCGCGAGTCGCCCTCCCCGCAAGGGGGAGGGAGCTGGGTCTAGATCGCCAGTTCGACCGTCACCACGTCACCTTCGACCAGTTTCTCCGCCTTGCGGACGCTCGCCTTGATCGGCAGCAGATAGCCAGCGACGTCCTTGCTCGGGAAAACCGACGTTTGCCAGCCGGTCTTACCGACCGTCACCGACACATAAACCGATCCCCAGGCGGCGCTGCGCCCCGGCGCCGCGGCGCGGATAGCGTCGGCGACGGCGCCGTCGATGGTGATGAAATGCCACGCTGTCGATGTCGGCGACCCATCCTTGGCCTTGCCGCGCCACAGCCACAGCGGCCCGGTAAAGGTCCAGTTGCCGCCCGCCGGCAGCGATTCCCCCAGTTCCTCGCGCAGGAAGCGGATCAGTTCGGGATCGGTGGGGCCGGTGCCCATGTCAGCGCGCCAGCACGAACACCGCCTGTTCGGCGAGCAGATTGGCGAGGCCAGGGCCGCGGCGGGCGCCACCCGACAGGAAGGCGGCGCTTTCGACGCGCAGCCCGCGGTCCGCGGCGAGGTCACGGAAATCGTCGATCGTGCAGAAATGGATGTTGGGGGTTTCGTGCCAGCTGACCGGCAGCGACGCCGTCACCGGCATGCGGCCACCGAACACCAGCGAGCCGCGCACCCGCCAGTGGCCGAAATTGGGAAAGCTGACCACCGCCCGCCGCGCGATGCGGACCAGCTGATCGAGCACCGCCGCCGGGTGCTGCATTGCCTGCAGCGTATCGGACAGGATCGCCATGTCGAAGCCATCGTCGGGATAATCGGGCAGATCGGCATCGGCATCGCCCTGCACCACCGACAGCCCGCGCGCGACGGCGCTGGCGACATTGGCGGCGCTGACATCGATGCCGCGCGCATCGACGCCCTTGGTATCGCGCAGATGCGCCAGCAGCGCGCCATCGCCGCAGCCGATATCGAGCACGCGCGCACCCTGCGGCACCGCATCGGCGATGGCCGCGAGATCGGGGCGCAGGCTCATGCCCCCGCCTTCAGGAAGCCATCGACGACCCGGTTCATTTCGGGTGCATCGAGGAGGAACGCATCGTGCCCGAACGGGCTTTCGAGCTCGACAAAGCTGACCGCGGCGCCGGCGGCGTTGAGCGCGCGCACGATGCGGCGCGATTCCGCCGTCGGATACAGCCAGTCGCTGGTGAAACTGATCAGCGCAAAGCGGGTGCGGGTGCCGGCGAACGCCTTGGCCAGCACGCCGTCATGCGGCGCCGCGAGATCGAAATAGTCCATCGCGCGGGTGATATAGAGGTAGGAGTTGGCGTCGAAACGCTCCACGAACGCCAGCCCCTGATGACGCAGATAGCTTTCGACCTGGAATTCGGCATCGAAGCCAAAGCCCAGCGCGTCGCGGTCCTGCAGCCGGCGGCCGAATTTTTCAGTGAGGCCTTCCTCCGACAGATAGGTGATGTGCGCCGCCATGCGCGCCACGGCCAGCCCGGCGGCGGGCGGCGCACCTTCGGCATAATTGCCGCCCTGCCACATCGGATCGGCCATGATCGCCTGGCGCCCGACCTCGTGAAAGGCGATGTTTTGCGCCGAATGCCGCGCCGCGCTGGCGATGGCGACGACGCTGCGCACCCGGCCCGGATGCGCCACCGCCCAGTCGAGCGCCTGCATGCCGCCCATCGATCCGCCGACCACCGCCTGCAGCACGCCGACGCCAAGGTGATCGAGCAGTGCCGCCTGGGCGTTGACCATGTCGCGGATGGTGATGACCGGGAACGCCATCGCATAGCGCACCCCGGTTGCCGGATCGATGCTGCCCGGCCCGCTGGAGCCGCCGCAACCGCCGAGCACATTGGCGCAGACGATGAAATGCCGCGCCGGATCGATCGGCTTGCCCGGCCCGACCAGCCGCGCCCACCAGCCGGCCTTGCCGGTGCGCGGATGCACGCTGGCGACATGCTGGTCCCCCGTCAGCGCATGGCAGATGAGGATGGCATTGCTGCCGTCCGCCGCCAGATCGCCATAGGTTTCATAGGCGATGTCGAGCATAGTCAGGCTTTGCCCCGAAACCAGCGCGAACGGCCCCGGCAGCCGCACGCGGCGATCAAGGCCGAAACGGCTGTCGGTGCTGATGGCGGCGGTCGCAGGCATGGATTCGCCGTTACGGGCAAATCGGCCGTCTGTCACGCCTGCGCCAGCCCCCGCGCCAACCGGTACGGCCGCGGGTCACATGCGGGCGGATTGTTCGGAGCCGCCGGGGCGACGACGGCGGCATCTCGGCGAAATTTCGTGACTATCGCGCAACAGTGCGGCGCAAATGCAATGCGTATCCAGCCGATTGCAAGGTTTTCGATTGTCAGCGCGGCTGCGACGCGAGACTGTGTTGCGGTTCAAATACAGCGGGAGTTTGATTATGAAGGTTCGTTCGATGCTGGCCTGCGGGGTCACGCTGGCGGCACTGCTCGCGCCAGGCGCGGCGTTCGCCCAGAGCACGTCGCCGGTCGCGGTCGCCGATGATGCCGATGCGATCATCGTCACCGGGTCGCGCATCCGCCAGGATCCGCTGTCGCAAAGCTCGCCTGTTGTCGTGCTCGACCAGGCTTCGCTGCAGCGCACCGGCATCTCGTCGGTCGCCGACATCCTGCAGCGCCTGCCCAGCGCCGCCGGCGGCCTGAACACCAAGGTCAACAACAGCGGCAACATCGGCAACCCACCCGATGGCGGCGGTGTCGGCGCTGGTTCGGCCGAAATCGACCTGCGCTATCTTGGCGCCAAGCGGACGCTGGTGCTGGTCGACGGCCTGCGCTTCGTCAACGGCTCGAGCGCCAGCGGCATCCCGTCGACGGTCGATCTCAACACCATCCCGGTCAGCTCGATCGAGCGCATCGAAGTGCTGCAGTCGGGCCAGTCGCCCCTGTACGGTTCGGATGCCATTTCTGGCGTCGTCAACATCATCACCAAGGAATCGCAGGAAGGCCTGCAGGTTTCGGCACAGTTCGGCACCTTCCGCCAGGGTGACGGCCACACCCAGGATTACAACGCCAGCTATGGCGTCAAGAGCGAGCGCGCCAGCATCGTGTTCGGCGGCAGCTATGTGAAGCAGGAAGCGGTGCGCACCGCAGACCGCTCGACGTCGCAATTCCCCAACCCCGGCCAGACCAGCTGCTCCGATCCGGTCGGCGGCTGCAGCAGCGCCACCGCCAACGGCTTTTTCCGCGTTCTCGACCTGCCCAACCTGACCTTGAAGGCCCCTGTGGCCGGGCGGCCGAGGTTCGATGCGGCCAACCCGACCGGTCCCAACAGCGATTTCAAGCCGCTGACCGCTGCCGACCGCTTCAACTTCTCGCCGCTCAACTATTTCCTCACCCCGTCGGAACGCTACGGCCTCTTTGTCAGCGGCAAGTATGAAATCGCAGACAACGTCAATTTCCGCGTCAAGGCGCTGTGGAACCGCCGGAATTCGCAGAACCAGGCGGCGTTCCTGCCACTGTTCATCGGCCCCGATGCCGGCAACGGCAACCTGCTCGACCGGATCTCGATCGATGTTACCAACCCGTTCAACCCGTTCGGCGTCACCCTGTCGGCCGGCACGCCCGGTGCGCCGCCACAGAACTACTCCACCGTCCGCCGCCGCCTGATCGAGGCCGGCCAGCGCACCTATACCCAGAATGTCGACACGCTGTCGTTGACGGCCGGCTTTGACGGCGCGTTCGATGTCGGCGGCCGCAAATGGTATTGGGATGCCAGCGCCGTGCTGGGCTATAACAACGCCCGCCAGCTTTTCACCGGCAACGTCAACGCCGCCAAGCTGGCGCAGGCGCTCGGCCCGGTCTCGCTGTGCACCGGCGAATGCGTGCCGTTCAACGTCTTCGGCGGCGTCGGCTCGGTCACCCCGGCGATGCTCAGCTTCGTCACCTTCGACGAACGCAGCCGCAGCAGCCAGACGCTCAACGACTATACCGCCAACCTGTCAGGCGACCTGTTCGACCTGCCAGCCGGCCCGGTCGGCTTTGCCGTCGGTTACGAACACCGGCTGCAGCGCGGCAGCTATGATCCCGATCCGGTCATCGCTGCCGGCCTTGGTTCCGACATTCCGTCGCAGCCGTCGCGCGGTGGCTATAATTCGGACGAAGTCTATGCCGAAGTCCGGGTGCCGCTGCTCAAGGAAGCGCCGTTCTTCTATTCGCTCGAACTCGATGGCGCGGTTCGCCACGCCGATTATTCGACCAGCGGCAGCAGCACGACCTATACCGGCAGCGCGCTGTGGAAACCGGTGCAGGACCTGCTGCTGCGCGGCTCGTACGCCACCGGCTTCCGCGCCCCCAGCATCGGCGAATTGTTCGGCGCCGCCTCGCGTTCGGACGCGCCGATCGACGATCCCTGCAGCAACGTCGCAGGCTCGCCATTCCAGGCGTCGGCCACGGTTCGCGCCAACTGCATCGCCAATGGCGTCCCGGCCAACGGCAGCTATCAGGAACCCAATGGCGGCCAGGTTTCAGTCACCACCGGCGGTAACGCTGGCCTGAAGCCGGAAACGTCGAAGACCCTGTTGTTCGGTGCTGTCTATGCCCCGGGCTGGGCGCGTGACAGCGGCTTTGCCAGCAACTTCAGCATCGAAGCCAACTATTACGACATCAAGGTCGAAGGCGCGATCGCCCCGATCGGTGCCGATATCACCCTGGCACGCTGCGCCAACGCCGGTGATCCGCTCAGCTGCGCCTCGATCGCGCGGTCGGGCGGCGGCAACATCATACGTGTCAACGGCCTGCTGCAGAACATCGGCGAGATCCGCACCCGCGGTATCGACCTGACGCTCAACTATCGCACCCGCCAGACGTCGGCCGGTGTCTTCGGCCTGTCGATCAACGGCAACTATCTGCTGAAGTATACCGAAACGGTGCCGGCTGCCGTCGGCTTCATCACCACCGATTATCGCGGCACAACCCGCGGCTTCCCCGACCAGTCGTATCCCAAGTTCAAGGGCAATGCGGTGGTCGATTGGCAGATCGGCGATTTCGGCGCCGCCTTCACCGGCCGCTACATCGAAAGCGTCGAGGAAGCCGATGGTCGCAAGCTCAACAGCCGCTTCTATGGCGATGTCCAGCTGACCTATCTGCCCAGCTTCCTCGACCGGAAGATGACCTTCACCATCGGCGTCAACAACGTCTTCAACACGTTGCCGCCGCCGTGCTTCAGCTGCACCGGCCCGAACTTCGATCCGACCACGTACGACGTGCCGGGCCAGTTCGGTTACCTTCGCGTCAGCTACAAGATGTAACCTCGGCTTCTGCCGACATGAAGGGGCCGCGGGTGACACCGCGGCCCCTTTTGTTTCGGGGCGAATTCCCCTAGGCCCGGCGCCATGAGCACCCTCCCCCTGATGAAGCCGTGGGTCGAAGCGATCCACGCCTATGTGCCCGGCAAGGCCAGCCTCGACGCGCGCCCGGTCGTCGCCAAGCTGTCGTCGAACGAGAACCCGTTCGGGCCGTCGCCGCACGCTGTCGCCGCGATGACGGCGGTGCTCGGCAACAGCCATCTCTATCCCGATCCGGCATCGACAGCGCTGCGCGAGGCGCTGGCGGCGCAGCACGGCATCGAGGCCGATCGCATCATCTGCGGCACCGGCAGCGATGAACTGATCCACCTCGTCGCCGGCGCCTTTGCCGGACCGGGCGACGAAATCATCTATGTCCGCCACGGTTTCGCCGTCTACGACATCGCCGCCCGCCGTGTCGGCGCGACGCCGGTGGTGGCGGACGATGTCGATTACACCTGCGATGTCGATGCCGTGCTGGCAGCAGTGACACCGCGCACCCGCGTCGTTTTCCTTGCCAACCCCAACAACCCGACCGGGACGATCATCCCGGCCGCCGAGGTGCGCCGGCTGCACGCCGGGTTGCGGACCGATATCGTCTTCGCGCTCGATGCCGCCTATGCCGAATTCGCGGAAGGCGAATATGAAGACGGCATCGGCCTGGCCCGCGCCCATGCCAATGTCGTCGCGCTGCGGACGTTTTCGAAAATCTATGGCCTCGCCGCCCAGCGCATCGGCTGGGGCTATGCC
>JBBQKM010000186.1:0-6076 GCA_038326915.1 Sphingomonadales bacterium | reverse complement strand
ATAGCCGATACCGGCCGTGGCCAGCGCCAGCAATGCGGCACGCAGCCAGTGAGGCGGCGCACCTGGCGGCGACGTGGGTCCGAACCGCGACAGCAGCAGCGTCAGCCCGACGTTGAGCAACGCCCAAAAGGTGACCTGCGTCGTCACCGTTTGCGGCAGCAACGCCGATGGCGGCAACACCAGCGTCACCGCGATGAACGCCGGGAAGAAGGTGATGGCCGGAAGCAGCGCCGTCACCGCGAACTGCCGCCACCAGCGGCGATCGCGGCGTGGCAGGCCCGTCGGTGGTACGCGGCGCAGCACCGCAAAAAACGGCAGCCCCAGCAACAGGTCGAAACTGCCGACGACAAGGCCGACGAAGCCGAGGAGCGCGATGCCCGTCGCGACTTCCTTGCCGAACCAGATCTGGTCATCGGCGGGCAGCGGCGTGCCGCCTTGCAGCGTGCGGCCGAACCAGTCGACCGCATCGCCGATCGCGGCATGGCTGATGTGGTCGCCCGGATGGGTCGCGACCGGCTGGGTCAGCCGTCGTGCCGTGCCGGCGGCGATGCTGCCGTAGATGCGGCCCGGCGTGATGGCGGCGGTGCCGAACACTGCCTGCAATTTGGCGCTGCGCGCGACGTCCTGTGCGCGGTCGACATCCCACATCAGCTTCGAAAACTCGTCGTAGCGGCTGAACACCAGTGCCAGGTTGCGCGGCCAGGCGGGCGTGCCATCGGCGGCGAACGGCTTGCCGGTCGACGACCCTTCCAGCACCATGGCGCGGTAGGCATCGGGCATGGCGGCGGCCGCAGCAAGGACTGTCCAGCCGCCCATGCTATGGCCCTCGAGGCCGATGTTGGCCTTGTCGACCATCGGCAGTCCGCGCAGCCACGCCAGCCCGGCCGGGCCGCCGAAACCTTCGGAAAACGCCGCGCCGCCCGAATAGCCATGGCCGGTCTGGTCGAGCGCCAGCACGACATAGCCGCGACGGGCGAATTCGATGGCGAAACCGTCCTGCGTCTCGCGACTGTTGATATAGCCGTGGACGGCGAGGATGCCCGGCGCCGGTGTCGCCGCCGTGGCGCCAGGCGGCACGTAAAGCAGCGCGCTCATCGCGGTGCCGGCGGGCGAGCGAAAGCGGACGTCGTGCACCGCAATGCCGCCCGCGGTCTGGATGCGGCTGGCCTGCCACGATCCGCCCAGCGCCAGTGCCAGCCCGAACAGAAATAGCCACCAGCCCTTGCGCATCGTCGCGTTCCCCCGTTCGATGCCAGCCTTAGTCGCTGGCCGCTGGCAGGCAAAACGATTGCATTGCTCTTGCCGGGAGGCGTGTGCGCGCGAAAATCGCCAGGCGCCGCATCGACTCGTTTTCCGCTACACCCCAATATGCCCGCGACAATGCGGGGAAACAGTGTGGCGCGAACGGATACCATGGCGCTCCTTGAGGATCCGATCCTGCCGACACTGCTTCGCCTCGCGCTACCCAATATGGGCGCGATGCTGGCGGGGTCCGTCGCGGCTGTGGCGGAAACCGCCTATGTCGGCGCGCTCGGCGTGCCGGCTTTGGCCGGCATGGCCTTGGTGTTCCCGCTGATCATGTTGCAGATGATGCTGTCGGCAGGCGCCATGGGCGGTGGCGTGTCGGCGGCAATCTCGCGCGCCCTGGGCGCAGGCGACACGGCGCGTGCCGATGCGCTGGCGGTACACACCATGTGGATCGGCATCATCATCGGTGGCACCACGACGCTCTTGATGCTGGTGTTCGCACCGGCGCTGCTGGCAGCAACGGGCGGCCGCGGCGCAGCGCTCGAAGCCGCGGTGGCGTTTGCCGGCGTGGCTTTCCTTGGCTCGATCGGGGTGTGGCTGCAGAACCTGTTTGCCGCCGTGCTGCGCGGTGCCGGCAACATGGCCGTGCCGTCGGGGACGCTGCTTGGCACGGCTGTGGCGCAGATCGTCATCGGTGGCGCGCTGGGGCTGGGGTTGGGGCCATTGCCACGGCTCGGAATGCCCGGTGTAGCGGCGGGCCAGGTCGTGGCGGCTTCGGCCGGCGCGTTGTTCCTGTTCGTCTACCTGAGGTCGGGCCGGGCGCGCGTCCGGTTGGCGCGGGTGCCGCTGGCGTGGCGGCATTTTGCCGACATACTGCGTGTCGGGGCGACGGCGTGCATCTCGCCGTTCCAGACGGTGTTGACCATCGTCATCCTCAATGGGCTGGTCGCGGGGTTCGGTGCGACGGCGCTGGCCGGGTTCGGCATCGGCGTCAGATTGGAGTTCCTTTTGACGCCCATCGCCTTTGCGATTGGAGTGGCATCGGTTCCCCTGGTCGGCACGGCGATGGGCGCGGGAATGGTGGCGCGCGCGCGGCGGGCGGCGTGGATCGCCGCTGCGGTGGCAAGCGCCGGCTTGGCGACCATCGGCGTTGTGCTGGCGATCTGGCCGTCGCTATGGGCGCGGATATTCACCAGCGACAGCACGACACTTGCCGCGACGGCGCAGTATTTCCGCTGGGTGGGGCCGGCCTATGGCTTCTTCGGTGCCGGGATCTGCCTGTACTTCGCGGCGATGCCGGCCGGACGCGTCGGCGGCATGGTGCTGGCCGGCACGCTGCGACTGGCAGTTGTTGCCGGCGGGGGCTGGTGGTTGCTTGGCCAGGGCGCCGAACTCTGGGCGATCTTCGCGCTAATCGGGCTGGCGCTGGTCGCCTATGGGCTGGCGTCGGTCCTGGCGATGGCACGCACATCATGGGGGCAGGATATGACCCCGGCGTCTGCCCCTGCCGTTTCTACCGGGTAACGGAACTGGCGCGATACAATCGATCCGCTACTCAGGATATGGCGGCCAGCGGTCCAAAACTTGTCATGGACATTTTGCGGCTGCGCCCGATGATGCATTGATGATCAGCTTAAACAAACGCGATCCGTTTGCCGTCCGGCCGCTGGCGATCTGCGCGCTTGTGTTCGCCTTCGCGGCCTCGGTCGCGGCTGCGCCTGCCGAACAGACCGAGGATGACGCCTATACGCGCTACGAATTGCTCGCGCCGGGTTCGGCGCGCTTTCGTATCCTTTACGAGGTCACGGCCACAACGCCGGGCAGCCGTTTCTATTTCAATCCGATCCGCAAGGGCAGCGTTGCGACCGACGAGCGCGTGATCGATCGCGCTACCGGCCTGCCACTGCGTTTCGATATTGTCGACGGCGCCGTCGCGCGCGCCGGCGGTGTCGCGGGTGCCGACCCGGCCGGCGCCTATATCCGGGTCGCACTCGCAAGACCGGTACCCAGCGATGGCGAGGCGCGCATCCTGATCGACAAGACCTACGCCGATCCCAAAAGCTATGCTAGCGACGGCGACACCATCACCTTCGACCGCTCGCTCGGCATCAAACGCAACGCCATCGTTCTGCCGCTGGGATATGAGCCGATCGCGGTGAATTATCCGTCGCAGGTGCTGCAGGAACCCGATGGCCGCATCAAGCTGAGCTTCTGGAACACAAGTCCCGCCGCAGCACCGCTGGTCGTCAAGGCCCGGCTTTTGCGAGCGTCCGGCGTCACCCCCGCCGAACTGGTCGAACGGCTGGCGGAGCGGGCAAACCAATCACGCGAGATTGTCTATTATCTGCGCGATCCAGACAGTCACAGCTTCGATCTAACCCACGATTACACCGAGACCCGGCCTGGCATCGGCGTCTACACCAACATTGTACGCCCCGGAAGCAAGGCATCAAACCCGTCGGCGCGGGACCTCGACACTGGCGAGACACTCCGCACCGAAACCCGCACCGGCGCTGCGATCGCTCTTGCTGGGGGTGATGCGCCAGGCGCGACCGCCGAGACCGAGGCTGTGCTGTTTCGGTTCAAGGCCCCAAAAGTTGGCGAAAGCCGGCGACTGCGCATCGCTGAAACTTACACCGATCCCGAGCGCTACCGGCGTGTCGGTGACACGCTGGTCTGGGATCGTTCCTTTGGCCGCCCCGTCAACGCCGTTGTCCTGCCAATGGGCTGGTCGCTAACGAACAGCTCGGTACCGGCGACGATCAGCCGGCTGCCCGATGGCCGCGTGCGCCTCGATTTCATCAATCCGCGCAACGACGCGTTATCGGTTCTGATAATCGCACGCCGGCAATCATAGCTCTGCTCGGGCATGTGAAGGCGGCTGCGGTTACCAGGGAATAACAGGGAATGCTCCGTAAGGACGGGTTCGCTGCCGACTGCTTCGCGCACCATTCATTCTACTGCGACACGCAGACCGCGCGCCTCCGTTTGTAACCGCCGCCTACGATATACCGCCCGGCTTTGACCCCGGCCGGCGCAAGGCGCACAAGGCGCTGCATGAAGATGCCGCGCGCAGGATGGCACCAGGGCATGGGCGGGGGCACCGGTGAGCGGTAGCGGCCTGCTCGCCATCGCACTCGGCTATCTCGCCGTCCTGTTCCTGTTCGCTGCGGCTGTCGAGCGCCGGCGCGAGCGCTTTGCGCGACCGCAATACCGGCGCTGGGCCTATCTGCTGGCGCTCGCCGTCTATTGCACTAGCTGGACGTTTTTCGGCGCCGTCGGCAGCGCCGCTGCCGACGGCTGGAGTTTCCTGCCGATCACCCTCGGCCCGATTCTCGTCTGGCTGCTGATGCCGTGGCTGGTGCCACGGCTGATCGCGGCGGTGCAGCGCGACGGCGCCAGCTCGATTGCGGATTTCATCGGCGGCCGTTTCGGCAAAAGCCGCGCGGTGGCGGCGCTCGTGACGCTGCTCGCGCTGTTCGGGACCGTCCCCTATCTGGCGCTTCAGCTGCGATCGGTCGGCACCAGCTTTGTCGAGCTCGCCGGCGGTGCCCGGCTGCTGCCGATGGCGGCGACTGCGGCGGTGCTCGCGGCCTTTGCCATGCTGTTCGGCACGCGACGCTATTCGGTATCGGGGCAAAGCGAATCGCTGCTCTATGCCGTCGCGGTCGAATCGCTGGTCAAGCTGGCTGCGCTGCTCGGCGTCGCTGCGTTCGCGGTGATGACCTTCATTGCCGCTCCGGCGCCCTTGCAGACGGCCGGGCTGGCGCAACTTTCGGCGCGCTTTGACCCCACACAACTGGGCGGCAATTTCATTGTCATCACGCTGTTGGCGATGGCGGCGATCATCTGCCTGCCGCGGCAATTCTACATCGGCGTCATCGAAGCCGCCGGCCCCGGCGACGCCCGGGCGGCGCGCTGGCCGTTCATCGCCTATCTTGCCGTCACCACGCTTGCCGCCGTGCCGATCACGCTCGCGGGGCTGACCGTGCTGCCCGCCGGCAGCGCGCCCGACCTGTTCGTGCTCGACCTGCCGCTCGCCGCGGGGGCCGACGCGCTGGCGGTGCTGGTCTTCCTCGGCGGTTTTTCGGCTGCGACCGGCATGGCGGTCGTCGAAACCATCGCGCTGTCGACGATGGTGTCGAACGATCTCGTCGGGCCGTTGCTGCTCCGCCGCCTGCCACCGGGCAGCGATATCGGCCGCGTCATGCTGTGGGTTCGCCGGCTGGCGATCGTCGCCGTGATGGGCGCGGCGCTGGCCTATGCGCTGGCAGTGCCGCCGGGCGCGCGGCTGGCGGGCATCGGCCTTGTCGCCTTTGCTGCGATGGCGCAATTCGCCCCGGTGCTGTTGCTGGCGCTGCGCGAGACCACTGGCGATGCCCGCGCCGCGGTCGCCGGGCTCGCTACCGGGCTGGTGCTGTGGGCGGCGCTGTTGCTCCTGCCGACACTCGGCTGGTTCGGTACGCCCGACCTGACCCGCGGCGTGCTGGTCAGCCTTGGCGGCAACATTCTCGCCTATGCCATCGTCGCGGCGCGGCGTCTGCGCAGCGTGCCGGTCGATACCTTTGCCGGCGAGGCGGCGGCGCGGCTGGTGACCATCGGCGCGCTTGCCGACATGGCGGCGCGCTTTGCCGGTGCCGCCGCCGTCGCCGAAGCGCTCGGCGCCGGTCGCGACCGCGAACAACCGGTCGAACGCCGCGACGCCCGCGCCATCGAACGGCTGATTGCCGGCGTCGTCGGGGCGCCATCGGCGCGCGCTATCATGGCATCGGCACTGTCGGGAACGGCGCTGCGCGTCGACGATGTCGCGCGGATGCTCGACGAAAGC
>JBBQKM010000185.1:0-6138 GCA_038326915.1 Sphingomonadales bacterium | reverse complement strand
GAACAACCGGCAGGCGCCGTCGCGGATGTCGTGCAGGAAGGCGGAGCGGGCTGGATCGGCTGCCGCCTGCCAATCGTCATTGACGCTGATCCGGGTGCCATCACGCAGCCGCACCCCGGCGATGTCGATGGCGTCGGCGGTGGCGTGCTCGCTCTGGCGCGCACTGCCGGCGATGGTGCGGCAGTTGTAGCTGCCAAGCTGGTCGATGGCGACGACCGGCTGGCCGAAATGGCGCAGGGCCGCGGGTCGGACGACCTGGCGTTCCCAGACCACCAGCGCCGCGGCGACAGGGCAGGCGGTGTGCAGGGGCGCTGGCCGCCAGGCGGGACGCAGCGTCAGCGCGACGCCGTCGGCATAGCCGCATTGGCCGCGGCGAACTGGCGGCAGCGCGGTGAAAGCGACGCCGGCTGCGGCAAGCAAGGCGCGGCAGTGCGGCGCGTCACGCGTCAGTGCCGCCAGCTTGCGGCCGGTGAAGGCGCCGATCGGCTGGTCGAGCACCAGCGGCGTCCACGGCAGCGATTCGGGATGGCGACGCGCCCATTGCCAGCCGGCCCAGGCGAGCGCAGCCAGCAGCAACAGCCACGCGATACGGCGCGCCATCATCAATCGACGCTGACGATCTCGACCTCGTGCCCGGCCAGCATCGCGACGTCGCCGACGCGTTTGCCCATGACGGCGCGCGCCAGCGGCGAGACATAGGAGACACTGCCAGCCGCCGGGTCGGCCTCATCGTCGCCGACAATGCGCCATTGCTGGATCCGGCCATCGGCGCGTTCGATGCCGATCCGGCTGCCGAACCCAACCACACCATCGTCCGGCCGACCCTCGACGAGCTGCGCGCTGGCGCGGCGCGCGGACCAGTATCGCAACTCGCGCGTCGCCACCGCCATGGCGCTGCGATCGGCGCTGATTTCGCCGCCGGCGCGGGCTGCGTCATAGGCGGTGCGCCCGGCGGCCAGTGCCGTGTCGATCGCGGCAAGGCCGGCGGCGGTGACCAGATTGGCATGCGCCGGGATCGGCCGGTCGGGCAGGTTCGCCGCGACGGCCTCCGCATCCGATTCCTTGGTGAAGGCGACGCTCATGGCGTGGATATGGCGATCGGGGTGGCGCTTGGCTAGGGTGGGGCGATGATCCGCATTCTCCTGCCGTTTCTGCTCGCTGCCCCCGCGGCTGCGGCGCCGCTCATCGATATTGTTGCGGGGCGCACCCCGGCGACGCCTGCCATCGCCGGGCTGGCGGTGGTCGTCGCCGATGCCAAGGGCATTGTCCGCGCCGAGGTGCTGGGCGATGCGGTGATCGGCAGCCGGCCGCTGGCCATCGACACCCCGATGCGGGTTGCCTCGATCTCCAAGGCGGTGGTGGCGATCGGCGTGATGCGGCTCGTCGAGCAGGGCAGGCTCGATCTCGACAGCGATGTGTCGCGCTGGCTGGGCTGGCGGTTGCGCAACCCGGCGTTTCCCGATGCCAGGGTGACGTTGCGGCAGTTGCTGTCGCACACCGCCGGCATCGACGATGGTGCCGGCTATCGGCTGCCGCTCGGCAAGGCATTGCGCGACGAAATCCCGGGCCACTGGTCGGCGGCGCCGCCGGGCACGCGCTTTTCCTATGCCAATTTCAACTATGGCATCGTCGCCAGCGTGATGGAGGTCGCGACCGGCGAACGCTTCGACCGGTTGATGACCCGGCTGGTGCTGGCGCCGCTGCGTATCGACGCCGGCTATAACTGGAGCGGCGCCAGCGACGCCGCAGTAGCACGCGCCGCTGTTCTATATCGCAAGGGCAAGGATGAGACCGCGATCGATCCGACGGGGCCGTGGGTGGCGCAGGTCGATGATCTGGCGGGCAAGCGCCCGGCCTGTCCGGTGGCCAGCGACGGCGGCGGCTGCAATCTCGGCGACTATCGGCCCGGCACCAACGGCACGCTGTTCAGCCCGCAGGGCGGCCTTCGAATTTCGGCGCTGGGGCTGGCCACGATCGGCAGGATGCTGCTCGGCAACGGTGCCGTCGATGGCGTGCGCCTGCTCAAGCCCGCTTCGGTCAGCGCGCTGATGACGCCGGTGTGGCGGGAAGGGCAGGGCACCTCAGGCGACACCTACAAGGGCGAAATGCGCTGCTATGGCCCGGGTCTGCAATGCCTGTCGGGCGAGGCCGGTGCCAGCGACCAGCCGGTAGCCGGCGCGCGCTGGTGGGGGCATCTGGGGGAGGCCTATGGGCTGCTCGGCGGTCTGTGGGTCGATCACGACCATGGCCGCGTCCTCGTCTATCTGATCACCGGCACTGGCGACGATCCGGCCAGGGCGCCGCATGTATCGGCGTTCTCTGGTGTCGAGGAGGCCGTTCTGCAGGAACTGGCGGCAACGCCGCCCAGGCGCTAGACTGTGTGCCACCGCGACGGGGAGGATGGCATATGCTCGGCTACACGATGTACGGCACCAATGACCTGCCAAAGGCGCTGGCATTCTACGATGCGCTGTTCGGCGCCATCGGGGTGAAGCGGATGATGGAATTTCCAACCGGCGCGGTTGCCTATGGTGTTGATTGGGAAAGGCCGATGTTTGCCATCGGCACGCCCGAAAATGGCGCGCCGGCGACGGCTGGCAATGGTGCGATGATGGCAATCGTCGTCGATGAACGCGCCAAGGTCGACGCGCTGCACGCTGCCGCGCTGGCGCAGGGCGGCGCCTGTGGCGGCCCTCCCGGCGTCCGCGGCGAGGAGGGGCCGCAGGCCTTTTACGGCGCCTATTTCCGCGATCTCGACGGCAACAAGTTCTGCGCCTTCCGGGTCGGCCCAGCCTGAACAACGCCTTTGAACTCGTCAGCGCCGACGTCCGGACGCGCGACCGCGATCGCTATCTCAGCGTGCTCTACGCGCCGGCCGACGTGCGCCCGGCGCTGATGGCGCTGCACGGGCTGGACCTTGAACTGGGCCAAGTCGTCGCCAGCACCACCGATGCGATGATCGGCCAGATTCGGCTGGCGTGGTGGCGCGAGGCGCTGGCGGGCCTCGATGACGGCAAGGTGCCGGCGCAGCCGCTGTTGCAATTGCTTGCCGGCGAAGTCCTGCCGCGCGGCATTTCGGGGGCGGAACTTGCCGGGCTGGAAGACCGCTGGATCGGGCTGATCGGCAGCGACGACGTGCCGGCGGCGCATATCGATGGCGGCGGCGAACTGTTTGCGCTGGCGGCGCGGTTGCTCGGCGGCGATGTGGCGGTGGGTCGGCAGCTCGGCATCGCCTGGGCCGCAGGCACGATCGCTGGCGGCGACGCGGTGCCGGCGGCGCTGCGGCCGCTGCTCGGCCTTGCCCGGCTGGCGGCGCGCGATGCCACCCGCGCCCGCGCCGGGCACCCACGCGAGCCACGCGGCAGTGCCGGGCGGCAGTTGCGCCTGCTCGCGGCGATTGCCTTTGGCCGCTAAGCGCGCCAGAATCGACCCGCAACGGATTGAAAGGCTGGCACGATGCGGCGCGCTCTGGCGCTGGGAGTGGCGCTGCTGGCACTGGTCGCCGCCGGATTCCTGTGGACTCGCGACCGGCCGGTCGCGCTCGCCGCGCTGCCTCCGCCGGCTGCCGCCGAGGACAGCGACACCGATGCTGCCGAACCGCCAGCCGGGCTGATTGCACCACAGAGCAACGTCACGCCTGCCGAACGCGAGGCGCGGCGTTTCGGCCGCTATGACAAGGATGACGACGCCCGCATCAGCCGTGATGAATATCTCGCCAACCGAAAAAAGGCCTTTGCCAGGCTCGATCGCAACGGTGATGGCCGGCTGGGCTTTGACGAATATGCCGCGAGCACGGTCGCAAAGTTTTCCCGCGCCGATCGCAACGGCGACGGCACGCTGGCTGCGCCGGAATTCGCGACGACGGCGGCGAAGCGCAAGGCCAAACCGGCTTGCGCCTGTTCGGCCCCAGACTCCTGACCGCTGACCGTCAGGCCTGCAATGGCTTTGCCGATGCGGGGATCGCTGCCGCTGCACCCCAGGCGAGGCCGTGGCCAGCGAGGTAAAGCGCGCCCTGGGCCGCCATCAGCGCAGCGATGCTTGCCGAGGCCTCGCCGGCGAGATTGACCGCGATGCCGGCGAACAGGATTTCCTTGTTGGGCAACGGCATCCGCGTCATCACCATGCGCAGCGCGCCGAGTTGCACCCAGGTCAGCGGTGGCACCGCCGGCAATGCGACGACCCAGCTGGCGACGAGCAACGCCTGCGACGCAAGGACGCGAAGCAGGTGCCACCAGAAGCTGCGGATATTTGCACCGACGGGAAGGCTGAACGCCTTGCCGCGGTTGAGCAGGATCAGCAGCGACAAGCCGACCAGCACGGCAAAGCCGATGCCGATGCGCCGGACCAGCGCCGGATCGAACGTGGCATCGACGACAGTATCGGCACCAAGTGCCAACGCGAGGCCGAGCATCAGCAGCGTCGACAGATTGCCGGCCAGGCCCGAGGTGATGGCGACATCCTTGATCGCAGCGATCGGTTGGGCCGCTGGATCGACGCCGGGCCCATCGCCACGCCCGGCGAATTGCGCCGCCGGATTGGCCGGATCAACGGTCACGCCAAGGCGCGTCGATGCCCAGATCATCAGATAGCCATCGCCGGCATAGCTGAACAGCGCCTCGTTCATCACCCGGCGTTTCAGGAACACGCCGATGTCGCGGTATCGCAGCCCCCACCAGCGCCGGAAGATCTGCCAATCGATTACCGGCTGCAGCAGGTAGGAACCGGCGAACAGCGCCCAGAACGCCAGGCTGGCAGGCAGCACCGCGACCAGTGGCTGCCACCCGATGCGGATGATGGCGCGGGCAAGGATGACGATGATGACGGCCGAGGCGGCAAGGCTGGCCCAGCGTTGCAGGCGCTGCCCGCCCGGCGAGCCCCACCAGGCCCGCACCGCCTTTATGCGATGACCAAGGCTGGTCAGGCGGCCATCCATCCCGCCAGATCGGCGCGCGCCCGCGCCACCAATGCCGGCTTGCGCTGGTCCTTCGATGCCGGCGGCGGCACCAGCGGCGGAAACAGGCCGAAATTGACGTTCATGGGCTGGAAGTGCTTCGCATCGGCGCCGCCGGTGATGTGGCCGAGCAGCGCACCCAGCGCCGTGGTGGCGGGCGGCGGCACCGGTGTGCGGCCCAACCGCTCGGCGACGGCAAAGCGCGCCGCCACAAGGCCGATGGCGGCGCTTTCGACATAGCCCTCGCAGCCGGTGATCTGCCCGGCAAAGCGCAGCCGCGGCTGCGCCTTCAGCCGCAGGACAGCATCGAGCAGCACCGGTGACTTAATGAAGGTGTTGCGATGCAGGCCGCCCAATCGCGCGAACTCGGCCTTTTCGAGGCCGGGGATCATCCGGAACACCCGCACCTGTTCGGCGTGTTTCATCTTGGTCTGGAAACCGACCATGTTCCACAACGTGCCGAGCGCATTGTCCTGCCGCAGCTGTACGACGGCCCAGGCGCGGCGCCCGGTCCGCGGGTTGGTCAGGCCGACGGGCTTCATCGGGCCAAAGCGCGGTGTGTTGCGGCCACGCTCGACCATCACCTCGATCGGCATGCAGCCGTCGAAATAGGGGGTGTTGGCCTCCCAATCCTTGAAATCGGCCTTTTCGGCGGCGATCATCGCATCGACAAAGGCGTTGTACTGATCCTTGTCCATCGGGCAGTTGAGATAATCCTTGGTATCGCCATGTTCGTTGGGGCGATCCCAGCGCGATTGCGCCCAGGCAATGTCCATATCGATCGAATCGCGGTGGATGACGGGGGCGATGGCATCGAAAAACGCCAGCTGGTCCTCGCCGGTCAGCCCCCGGATGGCCTCGGCGAGCGGGGTCGCGGTCAACGGCCCGGTGGCGATGATGACATTGTCCCAATCCGCCGGCGGCAGGCCGTCGATCAGCTCGCGGCGGATGGTGACCAGCGGTTCGGCGGCCAGCGCTGCCGTCACGCCGGCCGCGAACTGGTCGCGATCGACGGCGAGCGCCGACCCTGCCGGCACGCGGGCGCGATCGGCCTCGCGCATGATCAGGCTGTCGAGCGCGCGCATTTCCTGGTGGATCAGCCCGACGGCATTGTTGTCGGGATCATCGCTGCGGAAACTGTTCGAGCAGACGAGCTCGGCGAGCTGGTCGGTGTGGTGTGCGTCGGT
>JBBQKM010000184.1:0-6209 GCA_038326915.1 Sphingomonadales bacterium | reverse complement strand
GGCGCATCTTCCTGCAGGAAGTGGCCACCACCCTTGATGATCACATGCGGTTGTCCCTTCGCGCCCGGGATACGCTCGATGATCACCTTTTCGCCGCCGGCCGTTACCGCATCCTTGTCCGAAAAACAGGTCAGCACCGGCTTGTCGAAGCGCGCCAGCACCTCCCACGCCGCCTTGTTTTCAGCGACCGAGGCGTGTACCGGCGTGACCGGCACCAACGTCGGGAACTGGCGGGCGCCTTCCTTGTAGCTTTCATCGGGAAACGGTGCGTCATAGGCGGCGATCTCGCCGGGTGTCAGGTCGCGCGTCGTACCGCCGTTGACGATGAAACCGACCGGAAATTGGTCGACCTTCTGGCTGAAATTCAGCCACGCATCAAAGCCTTCCGACCAGCCAGTGCCGATCGGCAGCCCGGTGTTGGCGATGACCAGCCGGGCAAAGCGATCGGGAAACGCCGCCACCAGCCGCAGCCCGATCAACCCGCCCCAATCCTGGCAAAACAGCGTGATGTTGTTGAGGTCCAGCCCGACCAGCCAATCCGACATCCACTCGACATGGCGTTCATAGGTGTAGTCGGTGCGGTGCGCCGGCTTGTCGGAGCGGCCGAAACCAATGAGGTCGGGGGCGATAACGCGATGGCCGGCGGCCACGAGCGGCGGCACGAAATTGCGATAGAGATAGGACCAGCTCGGCTCGCCATGCAGCAACAGCACCGGCGCGGCACCGGCCGGGCCTTCGTCGACATAGTGGATGCGCAGCGGCGCCGCCGTCGCCGCGTCGGTCACCTCGGCATAATGCGGTGCAAAGCCATAGCCTTCCAGCCCCGCGAAACGGTCATCGGGTGTTCGCAGCACGTCCATCCGGCATCCCCGAAAACTATTATGGCACTCAAAGTGCCAGTTTACCGGCGTGCGGTCAATCGTCGGCCTTTGCCGCCATTTCGGGCGCCAGCCGCAGCGAGGCGCGCCAGAAGAAGAACGCCGGGATCAGCCCGAGCCAGGCGGCGCCATAGAGCACCCAGCGCACGCTTTCGGTGCCGGCCATCGGCTTGAACGCATCCGACATCATGCCGAAAAACAGCGGCCCGAGGCCAAGCCCGATCAGATTCTGCGCAAACACCATGATCGCCGTCGCCATGGCGCGCGCCTGCGGGCGAACGAGCTGCTGGGCGATGGCATAGGTCGGGCCATAATAGAGCGCATTGAAGGCGGTGGTGACGACCATCAGCGCCAGCGCCAGCCGCCAATCGGTGGCGCTGTAGGCGAAAAACAGGATCGGCGCCGCCAGCGCCATCGCCAGCGCCGGCGCGGTCAGCATGTGGCGGCGATCGTGCCGGCCAAACCGATCGGCAAGCCAGCCGCCGGCCCAGGTACCGAGCACCCCTGACAGCCCCAGCGCGACCCCCAGCGCCAGGCCGGTTTCCCCCGCCGTCAGGCCATAGGTGCGCTGGAACAGGATGGCGACCCAGACGCCCTTGCCATAGCTGAGGAAGGCGGTGAGCCCGGCGGCGAAGGCGAGCAGAACATAGGCGCGGCTGCCGAACACCTCTGCCAGTGCCGCGCGGGTGGTGATGCGCGCGACCGGCGGGGCATTGCCGCGCAGCGCCGTGGCAAGGCGGCCGTGGCGCGGTTCGCGCAAGACAAACCAGACAAAGGCAGCCAGCAGCAGCCCCGGCATGCCGACGACGAGGAACGCCGTCCGCCAGCCGACAGTATCGGCGAGGAAACCGCCCAAAATCATGCCGATCAACCCGCCGATCGGGATGCCGAGGCCATAAAAGGCGATGGCAGACGCCCGGCGTTCGCGCGGCACCATGTCCGAAATCAGGCTGTGTGCCGCCGGCGTGCACCCCGCCTCCCCCACCCCGACCCCGACGCGGGCGAGCAGCAACTGGGTGAAATTCTGCGCCACGCCGCACAGCGCCGTCATGCCCGACCACATAACCAGCGACATCGAGATGAGCCCGACACGATTCGACGCCGGCCGGTCGGCATAGCGGGCGATCGGGATCCCGAGAATCGCATAGAACAGCGCAAAGGCGAGGCCGGTCATCAGCCCGAGCTGGGTATCGGAAAGCCCGAGGTCGCGCTTGATCGGTTCCGCAAGGATGGTGACGATCTGGCGATCGAGGAAGTTGAAGATGTAGACGATCAGCAGCGTCCACAGCAGCAGCCGTTCCGATGTGATGCGTTCGGCGGGTGCGCTGCCGGCGGCAGTGGCCATGGTCGACTCCCCTTGGCCGACGTTGCGGCCTTTTCATTGCTGCCAAAGGTGGCGCGAAGTCAGCGGATTGGCAAGCGCCCGGCCCGGCTTTGTGTGCCGGCGATTCTGCGATAGGTCTGGGCCGGAAACGCGGGGAGAACGATGATGTTACGGACCATGTTGCTGGCAACGGCCGTGCTGGCGACGGCGGCAGAGGCCGCGGTGCCGACTCCGGCGCGGCCGCTGACCGACCCGAAATCGCTGGTTTCGGCGACCAACCTGGCCGCGGCGCCAATCCCGCTCGCCGATCTGGTGCTCACCCGGTCCATCGGTTCATCGGCCTGGAGCGCCGAAGGCAAGCGGCTGTTCCTTGTCACCAACTTCACCGGGCGGCAGAATATCTGGCGCGTCGATGCCGGCGGCAGCTGGCCGGTGCAGATGACACAGTCCGACGACAGCCAGGGCGACCTCGCCGTCGCCGCCGATGGGCGGCTGCTGTATTTCGCGCAGGATAGCGGCGGCAATGAACTGCACGACATCTACACCGTGCCGACCGGTGGCGGCGCCGTGGTCAACGTCTCGAACACCCCCGACAGCGACGAACAGGGGCTGCTGACCGGCGCCGGCGGGCTGGCCTTTGGCAGCCGGCGCAAGGCGGAGGGCCAGACCAACCTGGCGATCTTCGACCGGGCGACCGGCAAGCCGCGGCTGCTGACCGACGAAAAAGACCCGCAATGGAACTGGGGGCCCGTCGCGTGGATCGACGGCGGCACCGCGCTGATCGCCAACCGCATCTATACCAGCGGCAGCGAAGCGCAGGTCTGGCGGGTGAATGTCGCCGATGGCAAGGCGACCTTGCTGGCAGCGGTCAAGGGCAAGAGCATCATCGCGAGCGGCGCCAGCGCCGATGGCCGGGCGATTGCCGCGACTTCGAACGCCGAAACCGGGCAGTCGCGCGCCGGAATCCTTGATGTCCCGACCGGCAAATGGCGCTGGCTGGCGGCGACGCCGTGGGAACAGGAGGCCGTCGCGCTGTCCCCCGATGGCGGCCGGATGCTGGTGCGCGACAATGTCGATGGCCGGTCGACGCTGGCGCTGATCGATACGGCGACTTTCGCGGCAACTCCGTTGGCACTGCCGGCGGGGCTCAATTCCACCGTCGCCGGCCAGCCGTTCACCCCCGACAGCAAGGCGCTGCTGGTGCTGCACGCCGGCGCCGACACGCCATCGGAATTGCTGGTCGCCGACCTCGCGGCGGGCGTTGCGCGGCCGCTGACGCATATGGCGATGGCCAGCCTCGACCCCGCGAATCTCGCGAAATCGCAGGTCATCACCTATAAAAGCTTTGACGGCACGTTGATCAGCGCGGTCGTCACCATGCCGTTCAACCTGCGCCGCGACGGTCGCAACCCCGCCATTGTCGTGCCGCACGGTGGCCCGACCGGGCAGACGCAGGACAGTTTCAGCCGCACCAACGCTGCGCTGGCATCGCGCGGCTATATCGTCATCGCACCGAATTTCCGCGGCTCGACCGGCTATGGCGAGGCGTTTCAGAAGGCCAATTTCAAGGATCTCGGCGGCGGTGACCTCAAGGACACGCTCGCCGCCAAGGATTTCCTGGTGGCATCGGGCTATGTCGATCCGGCGCGCGTCGGCATTACCGGCGGTTCCTATGGCGGCTTCATGACGCTGATGGCGATCGGCAAGGCCCCCGATGCCTTTGCCGCCGCGGTTCAGCTGTTCGGGATCATCAACTGGCGGACGATGTATCGCGACGAAGATGCCGGGTTGCAGGCCTATCAGCGCACGCTGCTCGGCAAGCCCGACGAGTTCAAAGGTGTCTACCAAGCGGCATCGCCGATGACCTTCATCCGCGCGGCGAAGGCGCCGCTGCTGACCCTGCAGGGCGAAAACGACATCCGCGTGCCGCGCGGGCAGGCGCAGGAGGTCGCCGATGTGCTGAAGGCCAAGGGCAATGTGGTCGAAACCGTGTTTTATCCAGCCGAGGGGCATGGCTTTCAAAAGCGCGAGAACCAGTCCGACGCGCTGAAACGCACGATCGACTGGTTCGATACCTATCTGAAAGCGGCGAAATAGCATGGGCGACTTCATCCTCCGCGAGACGCACGGCAAGGTCGCAGTGCTGCGCATGAACCGGCCCGATGCGCTCAACGCCATCGGCACGTTGCAGGATTGCGACGATTTCGTTGCCGCCATCGAGGCGGTGGGCGACGATCGCGGCATTTCCTGCGTGATCCTGACCGGCACCGGCCGCGGCTTTTCGGCGGGCGGCAATCTGAAGGCGATGCAGGATCGCACCGGCATCGGCCCGATGGACCAGCCCGACGGCACCCGCGGCAATTACAAGCGCGGCGTCCAGCGCATCACCCGGGCGATGATGGAGCTGGAAGTGCCGGCGATCGCCGCGATCAACGGCCATGCCGTGGGGCTGGGCTGCGACCTCGCCTGCCTGTGCGACATGCGGATCGCCGCCGAAAGCGCGCTGTTCGCGTGCAGTTTCATCAAGGTCGGCATTGTTCCCGGCGATGGCGGTGCCTGGTCGCTGGCGCGCGTCGTCGGCTATGCGACCGCTGCCGAGCTGTTCTTTACCGGTGAACGCTTCGATGCGGCACGCGCGAAAGCCATCGGTCTGGTGTCGCGGGTGGTGCCCGACGACCAGCTGCTGCCCCAGGCGATGGCGCTGGCAGCGCAAATCGCCGCCAATCCGGCGCGCGCACTGCGGCTGACGAAGCGGCTGCTGCGCGAGGCGCAGACGGCGCGGATGGACCAGATCCTCGAATTGAGCGCCGCCTTCCAGGCGCTGGCGCACGAAACCGCGGATCACAAGGAGGCGGTCGACGCGTTTCTCGCCAAGCGGGCGCCGCAGTTCACCGGCGAATGACGACAGCCAACTTGTCGATACGTAACATAATCTTCTTCATCGGCGGCGTGCGCGCCTGCTAAAGGCGAGTCCCATGACCATCCGCCTCACCCATTTGCAGCGGCTCGAGGCCGAAAGCATCCATATCCTGCGCGAAACCGTCGCCGAAACCGAACGCCCGGTGATGCTCTATTCGATTGGCAAGGATTCGGCGGTGATGCTGCACTTGGCGAGAAAGGCCTTTTACCCGGCGCCGCCGCCATTCCCGCTGCTCCACGTCGACACGACCTGGAAATTCCGCGCCATGTATGGCTTGCGCGAGAAGGCGGCGCGCGATGCCGGCATGGAATTGCTGGTCTGGCAGAACCCCGAAGCCAAGGCGGCGGGCATCAATCCGTTCGATCACGGCAGCGCCGTGCATACCGATCTGTGGAAAACCCAAGGGTTGAAGCAGGCGCTCGACCATTACAAGTTCGATGCGGCGTTCGGCGGCGCGCGCCGCGACGAGGAAAAGAGCCGCGCCAAGGAGCGGGTGTTCAGTTTCCGCGACCATAACCACCGCTGGGACCCCAAGGCGCAGCGGCCGGAACTGTGGCGGCTGTACAATGCCCGCGCCAATCGCGGCGAATCGATGCGGGTTTTCCCGATCTCGAACTGGACCGAGCTCGATATCTGGCAATACATCCACCAGGAAAACATCGAGATCGTCGACCTGTATCTGTCGGCGCCGCGGCCGGTGGTCGAGCATGGCGGGCTGCTCATCATGGTCGATGACGATCGTTTTCCGCTGGATGGCCGGGTTCCCGAACTGAAATCGGTGCGGTTTCGCACGCTCGGCTGCTATCCGCTGAGCGGCGCGGTTGAAAGCACGGCGACAACGCTGCCCGAAATCATCCAGGAAATGCTGCTGACAACGACGTCGGAACGCCAGGGCCGCGCCATCGACCATGACCAGGCGGCGAGCATGGAGAAGAAGAAGCAGGAGGGGTATTTCTGATGGGACGCGATCGGATGAGCCTCGCTCTGTCAAATCGTGTCACCCCGGCGCAGGCCGGGGCCCATAAACCACAATCTATGCTGCAGATGCGCCCTGCCGGCGGCTAAGCGCGTGGTTTATGGGCCCCGG
>JBBQKM010000183.1:0-6209 GCA_038326915.1 Sphingomonadales bacterium | reverse complement strand
CATGGCAGCCGCCGCAATGTTCGACATAGTTCGACTGCGCCAGGTTCATTTCGCGCGGGTAGGGCGGCGGCGCCACCGGATCGCGGACCTGATTTTCCTGGGCAAACGATGCCGCCTGGAACCCGACGCCGAACAGCGCCGCCACCAGTGCCGATGTCACCCAGACCTGCATGCGTGGCCCGCTTACTGCGCCTTTCCGACCAGCACGCCGGTCGAGCAGTGATATTCCATGCTCTTGGTGCCGAAACACCAGATCACATCGTTGTTGAGCTGCGGCACATAGAGCTGCGTCTCGCGATCGGTATTGTCGCAACCGCACTGGCCGCAGATCGGTTTTCCGCAGCAATCGCGATAGGCGATCAGATAGGCCTTGCCGTCATCGGGGTTTATGCAGGTGCCGACCCACGACACCGGCGACGGCTCGGAACCCGGCGGGCACGAGCTGACGCCGCCGCCGCAGCACGAGCACAGGAAGCCATCGATGGCGCAAGAGCGCCAGTAATCGCATTTGGTGTCGTCCTTGGTCTGGGCGTTGCGGGCGAACGCCGTCTTCGCCTCGGGCGAGCGGTCCGGCTTGGCGGCGTTGGCGCGGCTGACCGGGAGCAGCGGGAACACCGGGGCGGCGACAATGGTCATGCCCAGCCGGGTCAGCAGGCTGCGCCGCGACGTGCCGCCGGCGAATTTGCGCAACAGCTTTTCGCCGAAGCCGTCGATATCGAAACCAGCCATAGTCAGTGCCCCCTGTGGTGGTGGGAAATCGTCATGCGGCATGCGCCGGCGCTTGCAGCCCGGCGATATAGTCCTGCACCGACGGCACGCCCATTTCATGCGCGACGATCAGGCTTTCGAGATGTTCGCGGCTGTTGACCAGCCCCTTGGCCAGCACGGTGCCATCGCTGCCGAGCAGCACCGCGTGCGGCAGTTTTTCGACATGGAAGGCGCGGCCGGTCTCGGCGCCGTTGACGAACGGATAGGCCGCCATGTCGAACTTGGCGATCATCGCGCGCTGCGTCGGCACGTCGTCGTCGCCGACGAACACCAGATCGACGCGTTCGGCGCGGGCAAAGGATTTCGCCACCGGAATCAGCGATTTGCACAGCGGGCACTGCGCCGAGACAAACATCAGCAGGCGCAGCGCCGCCGTCTTGCCGCCGATGGTCAGCGCCTCGCCCTCGATGGTCTGGACGGCGAGCAGCGGCGCCTTGTCGCCCACCGCCGGGCCATGGCCGGCATCGAGCGCACCCGCCGGGGCGACGCGGACATGGAGCACGCCGACCTGCCGCGCCAGCGCGAGGCCGCCAAGGCCGAGCGCGACCAGCACGACCCATTGCAGGATTTCGGAAACGATCAGCGCTGTCTGCATGTCGGCTAACCCCGCGCGCCGCTGGCCGGGCGGCCGGGCAGCGCGTTCAATGCGTTGAAGAACAGATAGAGCAGGAACAGCACGCCGCCCGACATGGCCGCGACCAGCACTTCGCTGCCCGCCAGCGCGGGGCCGCCGGGCAGCCGCAGCGCCAGCAGCGCCGCCAGCGCCAGGTTGCGCACCACCAGCGGCCAGCCCAGCCCCTGGCGCAGCGCCGACAGGCCGCAGCCGCAATCGATCTGGGTGCGGCCGCGGCGGATGTTGATCGCCATGGCGGCGGCAAAGACCAGCAGCAGCGCAATGCCCGCCAGCGGCGCCGCGACCGGCCAGCGATCGACCAGCAGCGCCACGCCGATCACGATTTCGGCCACCGGCAGCGCGACGGCCGCCGGCAGGACGAGCCAATCGGGCAGCAAGCGATAGTTGGCGATGACGCCTGGCAGCACGTCGCGGTGGCGCAGCTTGGCTGCAGCAGCCACGATAAAGATCAGCCCGGCACAGATGCTGGCCGCCAATCCCGCTGTCTGGACAAGCTGCGCCAGCAAGGTGTCAGCGCCCGACGACGGTATCGAGAAGGCCGCCGCCGGCGCGTTCCATCTCGAACTTCTTCTCGAACGTCTTGGCGTCGAACACCCAGGTGGTGGTCTCGCTGTTGACGAAGATCAGCGGCTTGGCGTCCTGGGTGACCTCGATGTGCTCTACGGGCGTCTTCAGCGGATAGCGCTTGACGACCTTTTTGGCGGCAAGGTCGACATCCCAGACTTCGGTTGCCGGCGCCTTCTGCGTCCAATATTCGCCCATGTGCATCAGCACGTACAAATGCCCGGAGGCGCGGTGCAGTGCCAGTGGCTGGCGGCCGCTGGGCAGCCAGTTGACGTCGAGCGGCTTGGTATCGCCGGGGCGCACGCCGGCGGCGGCCTGGATCGACCAGGATTCGCCGATCACCGGCGTCGCGCCGATCGTCGCCTGGGTGATCAGGCCGGTATAGCTGAGGAAGGTCGCCTGGCGCTTGCCGCGGTCATAGACGAAATTATCGAAAATCGGGTCGTTGGTCGCCGAAAAGAACGGCGCGCTGTGGGTGATCGTCGCCGATTTGCCGTTGATCAGCGCGGTGGCCAGCGTGCCGTCGCCGCACAGCGCCGAAAAGCCGCCGGCGGGGTTGGGCATCAGGCTGGCGCAGCCGGCAAGATCGACGGTCTGCACGAACTTGCGCTTGCCGAGGTCGACGACATTGACCGACGATGCCGGCGACAGATTATAGACATAGCCGGTCTTGCCATCGTCGCTGATGACGAAATTGTTCTTGCGCTCGCCGATCAGCAGGCGGCCGGGCATCGGCACTTCGGCGAGCAGCTTGAGATCCACGGGATCATAGATCGACACCATGTCCTGCCGGGTGCCGCGGATCGTCTTGGTCCAGATGGTTTCGGAGACATAGTAGAAGCTGTTGGTCGGATCGAGCGCCATGTCGGACCATTTGCTGGTATCGATCATGCCCTTCATCTTGCCGGTGTCGCCGTCGAAAATGCGCGTGCCGCCGCTGTCGAAGGCGCCGCGGATGAAGGCCCAGTGCGGCTGCGCCGCCGGCAGCTTGTGGGTATAGGCGGTTTCGGATTCGAGCACCGGCGCCGCAGCCGGCGTCTGCGCCGCCGCGGTGGTTGCCAGCAGCGCTGCGCCGATCGCCAGCAGGCGCCGGCTGCCGTGAAACATCGGGATCGTCATACCGTCATCATCCCCCTGGCCTGCGCCAATCGCCGAGCCCGTCCCGCCACCGGCTCCTGCCAGCAGTATCTGCTGCTGCTGCCGGTCGTGCAAGCGACGGGACGCCTCTTGACCCCGGAAGACTGGACGAGTGTCAAAATAGGGTCAAGGGGTCGTTTACCCCCCGGCCCGAAATCTTTGTTGCGCTGCGGTATCGGGCTGGCGGCGCCCCCGCCGCCGGTCAGTCGAGGCGGCGAATATCAGCCGGCGTGATGGTGGTGGCGAGGTGGACAAGCGCCGTCGTCGAAATCGCCTTCATCCATGCCATGCGGCCGGCCCAGGCCTTGCCATGGCCGATGAAGATCGTCGTGCCCTCCATCGCGGCGCTTATGAACAGCGCGACGGCGCGCAGTTCGTCGGGCGCCAGCGCCGGGTTGAGCGGCGCCACCGCGGCGGCGATATGGCCATGGGCGTGGCGGTAAAAGGCGGCGACGCGATCGGCGATGAACGCATTGTGGTTCGACAGCGCCCAAAGTTCGGTAAAAAAATGCGTCGTCCGCTTGCTGCCGATATCGTCGAGGCAGATCTCGATCATCAGCGTCAGCCGCGCGCGATCATCGAGCCCCGGCTGGCGCACGGTGTCGTCAAGCAGGCGTTCGTAGAAGACCAGCATCTCCTCGAGCAGCAGCTGGATCAGCATTTCCTTTTTCGGGAAATGATAGCTCAGATTGCCGACCTTCATGTCGCATTTGGCCGCGATGCGGCGCAGCGTGAAGGCGGCGGCGCCTTCGTCGATCAGCACGTCGAGCGCCGCCTTGAGGATCAGGTCGACGGTTTCGGCGCCGCGCGGATAGACGCCCGGACGCCCCGGTGTCGCGCGCGCCGGGGTTTCCCCCGCCTCGCGCCGCGCCGGCGCCGGTTTCGGCAAAGTCGTCGTCATGTCGCCATCCTTAGCGCCGGGGCCCGGCGCGCGCCACCGCGGTATCGGTGCCTACGTTGTTTGGCGGGCTTGCGTTATCGGCAGGCCGGGCGAATGATTGGCACGGGAGGACGAACGACGATGGCGACACTGCTGATGGTCAACGGCGTGGCGCGCAACGTCGATGCCGACCCCGAAAAGCCGCTGCTGTGGGTGCTGCGCGAGGACCTGGGCCTGGTCGGCACCAAATTCGGTTGCGGCGCCGGGCTGTGCGGCGCCTGCACCGTCCATGCCGATGGCGAGGCGGTGCGGTCGTGCCAGCTGACCATCGCCGATGCTGCAAAAGTGAAAATCACGACCATCGAGCACATTGCCAGCACGCCCGTCGGCGCCCGGGTCACCGCCAGCTGGGTGGCGCTCGACGTGCCGCAATGCGGCTATTGCCAGGCCGGGCAGATCATGTCGGCAACCGCGCTGCTGGCGAAAACGCCGCGCCCCGGCGATGCCGATATCGATGCCGCGATGGCGGGCAATATCTGCCGCTGCGCGACCTACATCCGCATCCGCGCCGCCATCAAGCTCGCCGCGTCGGGAAAGGCCGCCAGCCGGCCGGCAGCAGCCGGAAAGGCCAGCAATGTCGCCTGAACTCCACCGCCGCGGTTTTCTGAAGGCTGCCGTCATCGCCGGCGGTGTCATCAGTTTCGAATCGATCCTGCCGTTCGGCGCCGATGCGGCGGCCGCACCGGGGGCGGTCAACGCCTATATCCGCATCGCGCCCGACAACAGCGTGACGATCGGCGCCAAGAACCCGGAGATCGGGCAGGGCGTGCGCACCATGCTGCCGATGCTGATCGCCGAGGAGCTCGATGTCGCCTGGGCCCGCGTTACCGTCGAGCAGACGCCGGTCGATGCCGCGCTCTATCCCAACCAGTCGGCGGGCGGCAGCGAGGCGACGCCGCGCAACTGGCTGCCGATGCGCCGCGTCGGCGCCGCCGCGCGCCAGATGCTCGTCGCGGCAGCGGCGCAGGCCTGGGGTGTCGATGCCGCCATGCTGACCACCGCCGATGGCATCATCACGCACAGGGCCAGCGGCCGCAGCGCCACCTATGCCAGCTTCGCCGCCGCCGCCGCCGCGCTGCCGGCCCCGGCAGAGGCCGACATCAAGCTGAAATCCCCCACCGATTTCCGTATCATCGGCACGCCGCAGCCGGGAGTCGACACGCCGAAGATCGTTGCCGGCAAGCCGCTGTTCGGGATCGACACGGTGCTGCCCGGCATGGCCTATGCCGCGATCGAAATGTGCCCGGCGTTCGGCGGCACGATCAAGTCGGCCGATCTCGCCAAGGCCAAGGCGCTGCCCGGCGTGCGCGCGGTGGTGACGCTCAACACCGGGGTCAATCCGGCGGGCGCCGACGATGCCGTGGCGATCGTCGCCGACAGCTGGTGGACAGCCGACAAGGCGCGCGCCGCGCTGGCGATCGCCTGGGACGATACCGCGGCGCGTTCGCATTCGACCGCCGGCTATGCCACGGCGGCGCAGGCGCTGCTGGCGCGGCCACCGGCGGCCGATGTGGTGAAGAAGGGCGATGTTTCGGCGGCGATGGCGGGGGCCGCAAAAACCATCAGCGCCGAATACAGCTATCCCTTTCTCGCCCATGCGACGCTAGAGCCACAGAATTGCACCGCGCAGTTCAAGGACGGCAAAATCGAGATCTGGGCGCCGAGCCAGCTGCCCGAAAACGGCCGCGGGCTGGTCGCCAAGGCGCTGGGGATCGCGCCTGATGCGATTACCATCCACCTGACGCGCACCGGCGGCGGTTTCGGCCGCCGGCTGATGAACGATTACATGGTCCGGGCGGCACAGATCGCGGCCAAGCTGCCCGGTGTCCCGGTCAAGTTGATCAACAATCGCAGCGACGATATCCGCCACGATTATTACCGCCCGGCCGGCTGGCACGGCTTCAAGGCGGGCATCGATGCCAAGGGGCGGCTGGTCGCGCTCAGCGATCATTTCGTCACCTTCGGCGCCGACGGCAAGCCGATCCGCGCTGCGGCGATGGAGCCGCGCGAATTCCCGGTGGAGATGCTCGCCGATGTCCAGCTCGGGCAATCGCTGCTCGCCACCAACATGCCGACCGGCTGGCTGCGCGCGCCGACATCGAACGCACTGGCCTTTGTATTCCAGGGCTTCCTCGACGAAGTCGCCACGGCGGGCGGCCGCGACCT
>JBBQKM010000182.1:0-6218 GCA_038326915.1 Sphingomonadales bacterium | reverse complement strand
AGCAGCGTGCCTTTGCGTATTGGCAGCATTGAACAGTTGCAGTCACGCGACAAACGGTTGGTCGCAAAGCGCGGAACTTCACCGGCCGCCAACAGTAAATCTCCAAGTGGCCGATCGCCACCGCAAGCACAATAGCACTTGGGAGAGTGAGTATGCGTACGATTACCGCCCTGTTCGACAGTCGTGCCGAAGCCGAAACGGCGCGCAGCCGTCTTGCCGCAGCCGGCATCAGCAACGACAATGTCAGCATTCATGACAAGACCAGCCTTGGCGATCGCGATTCGCGCGAAACCGCCGGCGCGCGCTCGGGTGTCGTCTATGGCTCCGACACGCGCACCGCCAACGACCATGCCGTCGCCAATCCGGGGCTCAGCCAGGCCAAGGGCGACGCAGACGGCCGTGACGGCACGCACCGCAATGCCATCGGCGATCATGTCGACAACCGCACCGGCGACCTGCTGACCGGCGAAACCGGCAGCGATCGCACCGCGCTCGGCGACTATGTCGACACCGGTGACCTGCGCAGCGAAAAGCGCGTCGATCGCCACGACAACGGCGAACCCGGCGTCTGGGATCGTATCAAGGCCTTCTTCACCGGCGATGACCATATCTATGAAGAAGGCCTGCGCCGCGGCGGTTACCTGGTGACCGCGCGTGTCGAGGACCATGATGCCGAGCGTGCCATCGACATTCTCGACGACGAAGGCACGGTCAACCTCGATGAGCGCCAGGCAGTGTGGAGCAGCGAAGGCTGGCAGCGCGGCGCGGACAATGCCGATCGCACCCGCGGCAGCCGCGTCCGGTCGTACGATTGGGACAACCAACGGTCCTGATCGCGCTCGGCCGCTAACGATGGCGCCGGCGTCCCCAACAGGGGCGCCGGCGCTGTTGCTAGATCAACCCCTGGGCGCGCATCGAGACATGGCCGCCGCGCCCGATGATGACATGGTCATGCACCGCCAGGCCCAGATGGCGCCCGGCCTCGATGACCGCCTTGGTCATCACGATGTCGTCGCGCGACGGCTGCGGATCGCCCGATGGGTGGTTGTGGACCAGCACGACGCCCGACGCGGCAAGCTCCAGCGCGCGCTTGACGATCTCGCGCGGATAGACCGGCGCCGCGTTGACGGTGCCCTGTCCCATCGCCTCATCACGGATCATGACGTTGCGGTTGTTGAGGTAGATGACGCGGAATTCCTCGGTCACCCGGTGCGCCATCGCGGCATGGAGATAATCGGTCAGCGCCTGCCAGCCGCTGAGCACCGGCCGGTCGAGCGCCGCGGTGCGCAGTGAGCGTAGCGCCACTGCCTCGACGAATTTCAACGCGGCAATGGCGCCGTCTCCAAGCCCGTCGATTCGTTTCAATTCGAGCGGCTTTGCGGCGAGCAGCACCGACAGGCTGCCGAATTCGGCGAGCAATTGCTTGGCCAGCGGCTTGGTATCACGGCGCGGGATCGCCAGCCCGAGCAGATATTCAAGCAGTTCATAGTCATGGAAGCCATCGCCCCCGCCGGCGAGCAGCCGGGCGCGCAGGCGTTCGCGATGGCCTGTCGAATCGTCGCTCACACCTTGCCCACCGCTTGCCCCCGGCTCCGATGCCCGGCAGTCTGCGGTGCTTCGGCGCGGCAATCAACTGCCGCGGCGACGGGGGAGAGAGGCGATGATCGCCAGCGTGGTCGTGCTGATGGTCGGCATCAACGTCGCGATCGGCGCCTGGCTGGGGCTGCAATATCTGAAAAAGGCACCGCGCCAGCGCGTGCTGGTCGGCGTGCACTTGATCCTCGGCCTGTCGATGCTCGAAGTGCTGGCGGCGATGCTGCGCGGCACGCCGGACGGCGTTGCGATCAGCGGCCGCACACTGGCGCTGGCGGCGGCCGGGCTGATCGCCGCCGCCGTGCTGTCGGGGCTGGTGGCGCCGCTGGTCGGCCAGGCAAAGCCAAAGGTTATCGGGCCATCGCTTGTAGCCCACGCCGGCATTGCGACGACGGCGTTCGTGACGTTGCTGATCTGGGCGGTGACGGCCTAGACCGCGTAGGGCGGCGCTGTCAGCCCGGTCGGCGAGGCGGTGAAAATCTCTGCCCCCGTCTCGGTGATCCCGATCGAATGCTCGAATTGCGCGCTCAGCGACCGGTCGCGCGTTACCGCCGTCCAGCCGTCATCGAGCAATTTCACTTCGGGCCGGCCGAGGTTGATCATCGGTTCGATCGTGAAAAACATGCCGGGGCGGAGCAGCACGCCGCGGCCGGGCTTGCCGAGATGGACGACATTGGGCGCATCGTGAAATACGCGGCCCAGGCCGTGGCCGCAGAAATCGCGCACCACCGACATGCGGTTCTTCTCGGCATGGCTCTGGATCACATGGCCGACATCGCCGAGCGTGTTGCCGGGCTTGGCCATCTCGATGCCGCGCATCAGGCACTCATAGGTCACCTCGACGAGCTTGCGCGCCTTCAGCGCGACATCGCCAACGAGGAACATGCGGCTGGTATCGCCGTGCCAGCCATCGACGACCACCGTCACGTCGATGTTGACGATATCGCCGTCCTTCAGCTTCCGCGCCGACGGGATGCCGTGGCAGACGACGTGATTGACGCTGATGCACAGGCTGTGGCTGTAGCCGCGATAGAAGATCGTCGCCGAATCCGCCCCTGCGGCGCGGACGAAATCATAGGTCATCCGATCGAGATCGAGCGTCACCACATCGGGCACCACATGCGGCGTCAGCATGTCGAGCACCTGGGCGGCAAGGCGCCCAGCCTTGCGCATGCCCTCGAAGGCCGCGGCCGTGTGGAGGCGAATGGGGCCTTCCGAAGGATCGGCGACGGTTTCGTAATCGAGTGTGGTGGCGTGATTCATGGCCCGTGACAGATAGGCGCTACGGCCGCCCAAGTCCATGATACGCGCTGTCGCCCCTTTCACTGCGGCGGCGGCTGGTCTAACGCGGCACCATGACAACAGATCGCATCTGGACGGCGGCGCTGCTGGTGATCGGCGACGAAATCCTGTCGGGGCGCACCCAGGACGCCAACATTGCCTATCTCGCCAAATGGCTGGGGGTGCAGGGCATCCGCCTGCGCGAAGTCCGCGTCGTTGCCGATGTGATGGACGATATCGGCGAGGCGGTGAACGCACTGCGGGTTAAATACGACTATCTGTTCACCACCGGCGGCATCGGGCCGACGCACGATGACATTACCGTCGATGCCATCGCCGCGGCCCTGGGCGTGCCGGTGATCGTCCACCCCGATGCACGCGCCATCCTTGCCGGCTATTATGGCGACAAGCTGACCGATGCGCGCCTGCGCATGGCGCGCACCCCTGAAGGCGCCAGCCTGATCGAGAACCCGCGCACCAAGGCGCCGGGCATCCGGGTCGGCAACATCTTCATCATGGCCGGCGTGCCGATGATCACCCAGGGTATGCTGGCGGCGCTCGATGGCCAGTTGCAGGGTGGCGCGCCGGTGCAATCGCGTACCGTTGCCGCCTGGACACAGGAAAGCGCCGCGGCGGCGACGCTGGCCGCGGTCGAAAAGGCGCATCCCGGTGCCCAGATCGGCAGCTACCCGTTCTGGCGCGAGGGCAAGACCGGGGCGAATTTTGTGATTCGCGCCACCGATACGGTGTTGCTCGCCACCGTCGCCGCAGCGCTGATGCAGGGCCTGCGCGCCGCTGGCATCGATCCCGTTGACGGCGAATTGTAAAGGCAGGGGTCGCGTAGCCGCCGTCATTTGTGTAAGGCGGATGACAAAAAACGGGTCAGCTGGAGCCAAAATGTCGATAGTCCGCTGGATATTGCTGACGGCGCTTGCCGTCGCCTTCCTGCTGCTCGCGGTGGCGAACTGGACGCCGGTGCCGTTCCGCCTGCCCGATGGCGCCATCATCAGCATCCGCCTGCCGCTGCTGCTCGCCATCGCCTTCATCGCCGGCTGGCTGCCGACCTGGTTGTTCCATCTCGGCAGCAAGGCGACGCTGACGCGCAAGCTTAACAAATCGGGCAATGGCGGCGATCTGCGCGCCCCCTCGCCGCTGCCGTCGCAGGCCCAGCCCATAATCGTGCCGCCGGCCGGCGCGTGAGCGGCAACCCGGTCTTTGTCGCGCTCGACACGCCGGTGCTCGCCGATGCGACGGCGCTCGTTGGCCGGTTGCTGCCGCATGTCGGCGGGGTAAAGCTCGGCCTTGAATTCTTCTGCGCCAATGGCCCGGCCGGCGTGGCGATGATCGCGCAGCTGGGTCTGCCGGTGTTTCTCGACCTCAAACTCCACGATATTCCCAATACCGTTGCCGGGGCGCTGAATGCGCTTGCAGGGCTGGCGCCGGCGATCGTGACAGTGCATGCGACTGGTGGCCATGCGATGCTGACGGCGGCGCGCGCGGCGGCGCCGGCAGCGACGAAGGTCGTGGCGGTGACGGTGCTGACCAGCCTCGATGACGACGACCTTGCCGCGGCCGGGGTGGCAGGCGGGAGCGCGGCGCAGGTCATGCGCCTGGCCGGCGTCGTGCGCGCGGCCGGGCTCGATGGCATCGTCGCGTCGCCCCACGAAACCGCCGCGGTGCGCGCGGCCTGGCCCGACGCGCTGATCGTCGTGCCGGGCGTGCGGCCCGAAGGCAGCGCGGTCGGCGACCAGAAACGCGTGATGACGCCGCGCCAGGCGCGTGACGCCGGCGCCAGCGTGCTCGTCATCGGCCGGCCGATCACCGGCGCCAGCGATCCGGTGGCGGCGGCAGCGGCGATTGCGCGTGACCTGGCGTGACTAGGCCCGTCACCCCGGCGCAGGCCGGGGCCCATGACCAACAGATTTGGGTCGGTGGCTGCGCGTGTTTCGCGGATCGTGGGTTATGGGCCCCGGCCTTCGCCGGGGTGACAGCGTGACCGAGATCAAATTCTGCGGGCTTTCGACCCCCGACAGCGTCGATGCCGCCGTCGCCGCCGGCGCGCGCTGGCTCGGCTTTGTCTTTTACCCCCCGAGCCCGCGGCATTTGACGCCCGAACGCGCCGCCGGGCTGATCGCGCGGGTGCCGCCGGGGATCGGGCGGGTGGCGGTGCTGGTCGATGCCGATGATGCCGCGATCGATGCCGTGATCGCCGCCGGCATCGACACGCTGCAACTCCACGGCCGGGAAACGCCAGACCGGATCGCCGCGCTGCAATCGCGCACCGGACGGGCCGTATGGCGGGCCGCCGGCGTAAAGACCGAGGCCGATATCCGGGCGGCGATTCAGGGGGCCGGCCCTGCCGACCGGTTGCTCCTCGATGCAAAGGCCCCTAGTAATTCCACGATTCCCGGCGGCAATGGTGTGGCATTCGACTGGCGATTGATGCAGGGGATCGCCCCGCCCCTGCCGTGGGGGCTGGGCGGCGGGCTGACACCGGCCAATGTCGGGGCGGCGCTGGCGGTGCTGCGGCCGGCGTTTGTGGATGTATCATCGGGTATAGAGGATCGACCGGGCGTGAAATCGCTGCAGAAAATTGCCGAATTTGCCAGCGCGGTGCGTCGGCCATGAACGTGCACGCCCCCTCGCTGCGCGCCGGCCCCGACGCGAACGGCCATTTCGGTGCCTTTGGCGGACGTTATGTCGCCGAAACGCTGATGCCGCTGATTCTCGATCTTGAAAAAGCCTATGTCGCCGCCAAGGCCGACCCGGCGTTCAAGGCCGAGTTCGACCATCTGCTCAAACATTATGTCGGCCGGCCGAGCCCGCTGTATTTCGCCGAAAGCCTGACCAGGCATCTGGCCAAGGTTGCGGCCGACCAGGGTCGGCCTGGGGGCGGCGCCAAGATCTACCTCAAGCGCGACGAGCTCAATCACACCGGCGCGCACAAGATCAACAATTGCATCGGCCAGATCCTGCTCGCCAAGCGCATGGGCAAGACGCGGATCATCGCCGAAACCGGCGCCGGCCAGCATGGTGTCGCCACCGCCACGGTTGCCGCCCGCTTCGGCCTGCCCTGCGTCATCTACATGGGCGCCCGCGATATCGAGCGCCAGGCGCCCAATGTGTTCCGCATGAAGCTGCTCGGCGCCGAAGTCCGCGCCGTCGAAAGCGGGTCTCGCACCTTGAAGGACGCGATGAACGAGGCGCTGCGCGACTGGGTCACCAACGTCCACGACACCTTCTACATCATCGGCACCGCCGCCGGGCCGCACCCCTATCCGGAGCTGGTCCGCGATTTCCAGAGCGTCATCGGCACCGAGGCGCGCGAACAGATTCTCGAAGCC
>JBBQKM010000181.1:0-6219 GCA_038326915.1 Sphingomonadales bacterium | reverse complement strand
GGTCGGCCTCGGCCAGCCGTTCCAGCGCGGAACCATCCTTGACCAGCACGCCGGCGCGCATCAACGCACCCGCAGCGACGATCTGGGCTGCGGGCACGGCAAGGCCGAGCGCACACGGGCAGGTTATGATGAGCACCGCCGCGGCGATGAGCAGCGCCTCGTGCCAACCCGCGCCGGCAAGCAACCAGCCGATCAGGCTGAGCAGCGCCAGCGCATGGACGGCGGGGGCATAGAGCCGCGCCGCACGGTCGGCGATGCGCACATAGCGCGAGCGCGACTGGCCCGCGGTTTCCATCAACCGGGCGATGTCGGCAATGCCGGTGTCGGCACCGGCGGCGGTGATGAGTACGGTCAGCGGCGCATCGATGTTGATGGTGCCGGCGAAGACGGCATCACCGGGGATCGCCAGGGCAGGGGCGCTTTCACCCGTCAGCAGTGAACGGTCGAGGTGGCTGCGCCCGGTGACGATGGTGCCATCCGCGGCCAGCCGCTCGCCGGCGGCCACCAGCATCCGCATCCGCGGCCGCAGGTCGGCGGCGGCAGTCCAGACACTCGCCCCGCCCGGCACCTCGACCAGCGCGCCGGGGGCTGCGTGCCGCAGCAACGCCGTGACTCCGTCGCGGGCGCGATCGCGCATCACCGAATCCAGCCAGCGGCCAGTGAGCAGGAAGAACAGCAGCATGACGGCGCTGTCGAAATAGGCCTCGGCGCCGCCGGTGATCGTTTCGTAAAGGCTAAGCGCCGTCGCCAGCGTGACACCGATCGAGATCGGCACGTCCATGTTGGTGCGGCGGTGGCTGATCGCCGTCCACGCCGATTTGAAGAATGGTCGCCCGGCATAGGCGATCGCCGGCAGCGCGATCATCGCCGACAGCCAGTGGAACAGGTCGCGCGTCGCGCCGGTGGCACCCGACCAGACCGATACCGACAGCAGCATGACGTTCATCGCGGCAAAGCCCGCCACCGCCATGGCGCGCAGCAATTGCCGGCTGTCGTCGCTCGCCGGCGGCAGCCCGTCGCCGAGCAGCTGCGCTTCAAAGCCGAGCCCGGCGAGCGCCGCCGTCAGATCGGGCATTGCCAGCGCCGGCAGGTGGGTAATGGTCACCCGACGGGCGGTGAAGTTCACCCGCGCCGCGACGATGCCCGGCACACCGGCAAGGCCGGTTTCCAGCTTTGCTATGCACCCGGCACAGCGCATCCCTGGCACCGAAAACAGCGTTTCAGGCAACGGCTGCGCCGCAACATTCGGGCCCGGCGCGTTCATTGCAGCGTATCGGCCAGCCGCAGCACCCGGCCATCGCGGCTGACCATGATGCGCACCTGCCAGCGCCCCGCTGGCAGCGCCGCAGCGCTGTGCAGCACGCCATCGGCGCCGGCGCTGAACACCAGCGGCACATCGGGCGCCCGGCCGAGCGGATGCTGCGCGGTGCCAGTGGCCGCATAGGCACTGCCTGCGCTGCCGCCAGTCACCGCCAGCGTCACGCGCCGCGTGCCATCGAGCCGCAGCTGCGTCTGCCAGCCCAGCTGTTGCTGCGCCCGCGCCGCGCGCAGCCAGCCATTATACTGCTGGCTGGCGACGTAACTGTTGTTGACGACGGTGCCGCCAAAGGTGCTGCTGGCGAACCACGCCATGGTGAAGTTGACGGCGATGACGAGGCCGAAGAAGCCGATCATCACCATCCACATGTGGCGCGCCGTGAAGCCGCGGCTCATTCGTCATCCTCCCGGTCGGGGCGTTCGAAGGTCACGTCGTCGCGCGCCGGCCGGGCTTCGCGGCTGCCGGGGGCGCCGTCGGTCGGCTGGGCCACCATGTGGAAGCCGCTGTGCTCCGCCCCTGCCGCCGGTGCCGCCACGAACAGCCGCAGCTGGGTGGTGGCATCGGGCGCCAGTTGCACCCGCACGCGCTGGCCGGCCGCTTCGCGGCTGCCGGTCGCCGTCCACATCGCCGCATCGGGCAGGCCCGATATCGTCAGGTCGACGCTGCGCGGCCGGGTTTCCATGTTGCGCAGCTTCAGCGTGTAGCTGTTGCGGATATTGCCATCCGACAGCTGGACAAAGCGCGGGTTGCGATCTGACGCGACGCTGATGTCGAGCCGCGACCGCTGACCGAGGCTGAACAGCATCGCAGCGCCGATGCCAGCCCAGATGGTGAAATAGACAAGCGTCCGTGGCCGGAAAAGCGTCTTCAGTGCCGATTGCGCTTTGCCGCCGGCCTTTTCGACAACGGCATCCTCCAGCGTCGCATAATCGATCAGGCCGCGCGGCCGACCGATCTGCAGCATCACCTTGTCGCAGGCATCGATACACAGCGCACAGGTGATGCAGCCGATCTGCGGCCCTTCGCGGATATCGATGCCGGTCGGACAAACCGCGACGCACTGGTTACAATCGATGCAATCGCCGGTCGTGGCACGCGCGCGGCCGGCATTCATCGCGACGTCGATGCTTTCGACGGGATAGTCGGCTTCCTGTGCGGCTTCCTTCTTGAGACCGCGTGTGCGGGGTTCGCCGCGCCAGTCCTTGTATGTGACGATCAGCGATTTTTCGTCGAGCATCGCCGTCTGGATGCGTGGCCAGGGGCACATGTAGATGCAGACCTGCTCGCGCATCAGCCCGCCGAGGATATAGGTCGTCGCCGTCAGCACGCCGACCGTCGCATAGGCGACAAACGGCGCCGCGCCGGTGACGAATTCACGCGCCAGCGTCGGCGCATCGGCAAAATAGAAAATCCAGGCACCACCGGTAGCAACGGCAATCGCCAACCAGATACCGTGCTTGGCGACGCGCTTGCCGGCCTTGGCTGCCGTCCATGGGGCGTTGGCCAGCCGGATCTGGGCGTTGCGATCGCCATCGACGAAACGTTCGACATGGACGAACAGGTCGGTCCACACCGTCTGCGGACAGGCATAGCCGCACCAGGCGCGGCCGACGGCAGAGGTGACGAGAAACAAACCGATGCCGGCCATGACCAGCAGGCCGGCGACATAATAGAATTCCTGCGGCCAGATCTCAATCGAGAACATGTAGAACCGCCGATGCGCCAGATCGACCAGAACTGCCTGGTCGGGTGCATAGGCGCCGCGGTCCCAGCGCAGCCAGGGCGTAAGATAATAGATGGTCAGCGTCACCGCCATGACCACCCATTTCAACCGGCGATAGAATCCATCGACAGCCTTGGGATAAACACCCTTGCGCTTCTGGTAGAGCGGACTCGACGGGCTGATGAAATCAAGCGCCGACATTCGCCTCCCCTTCTGCCGCCGCCGTTGCCGGTGTTTCGGCGGCAACCGGCGCCGGGTTGGCCTCGCCACCGCCCAGCGAATGCACATAGGCCGCCAGCATGCGGATCGTCACCGGGTCGAGCCGGCTGTTCCAGCGCGGCATCACGCCCGCCCGGGCATTGACAATGGTGGTGCGCAGCGTTGCCTTATCGCCACCATAAAGCCAGATCCCGTCGGTCAAATTCGGTGCGCCGAGCTCGCGGTTGCCCTTCCCGGCCACGCCATGACAGGCGCTGCAGTTGGTTTCGAACAAGGCAGCACCGGCGGCACTGGGTTTGCCCTGGCCCGAAATGTTACGAACATGGCCAACCAGCGCATTGATCTCGGCCTTGCCCAGAATCTCGCCGAACGCCGGCATCTGCGACAGGCGGGTTTCATCGTGATCCGGGTTCCGGATGCCATGCGTCAGCGTATATTCGATCGTCTTCAGGTCGCCGCCCCACAGCCAGTCATCGTCGTTGAGGTTGGGATAGCCCACGGAGCCGGCAGCGCCGGCGCCGTGACATTGCACGCAATGCACCTTGAAGGCCGCTCTGCCACCTTCGATCGCCGCGCGCAGCTGTTCCGGATGGGCCGGAAGCTGGTCCACCGGCGTCGCGGCAATCGCCCGGAACATCGGGGCGCGGCGGTCGTTCTCGGCCGCCATCTGGGCCGTCAGGTCACCGCGGCTTGACCAGCCAAAAACGCCCCTGGTGGCGCTGTGCCGCATCGGAATGGCCGGATAGACGATGACATAACCGAGCGCGAACACGCAGCAGGCGGCAAAGATCATCAGCCACCACCGCGGCAGCGGCGTATCGAGTTCCTCGATACCATCCCATTCATGGCCGACAGTCTGCGTGCCGGTCGGTTCGTCAATGCGCTTAGTCATTGGGGCCGTCCCTCGAATCGTCCTTGAAGATCATCATGGCGGCATCGTCGAGGCGCCGGGCCGATCCCTTGCGGAATGTCCAGCCGACCAGCCCTAGGAACAGCAAGCACATCATGACGAGGCCCCAGCTGTCGGCAAAATGACGAAGTTCGTCATAGCTCATTTTGCCGTCTCCTGCGGTGCCGCGGCGTTGAAATCGACAAGCGTGCCAAGCATCTGCAGATAGGCGACCAGCGCATCCATCTCGGTCAACTGCTTGGGGTTGCCATCGAAATCGCGGACTTGCGACTTGGGATAGCGCGCTTTCAACGATTCCGTATCGGCATCGGGGTCGGCCTGAGCCTTCAGGTCGTCATTGGCCCGGGCGACATCTTCGGCCGTGTAGGGCACGCCCACGCGGGTCTGCGCCTTCAGATGATCGCGCATGTCACCCGGCGTCAGCGGCCGTGTCACCATGAACTTGTACGTCGGCATGATCGATTCCGGCACCACGCTGCGCGGGTCGGTCAGGTGCTGGACGTGCCAGCCGTCCGAATAGCGGCCGCCGACGCGGGCGAGATCGGGGCCGGTGCGTTTCGATCCCCATTGAAACGGGTGATCGTACATGCTTTCGGCAGCCAGGCTGTAGTGGCCGTAGCGTTCGACCTCGTCGCGGAACGGCCGCACCATCTGGCTGTGACAATTGTAGCAGCCCTCGCGGATGTAGATGTTGCGGCCTGCAAGCTCGAGCGGGGTGTAGGGGCGAACCCCCTCCACCTTCTCGACCGTGCCGTCGATCCAGAACAGCGGCGCGATCTCGATGATGCCGCCGATTGCGACAGCAACAAAGGCCAAGATGCTCAGCAGCGTTACATTGCGCTCGATCGTGCGGTGGGAAAACCCTTCGCGATCGCCGTTGGGGTTGTTTGCCATTGCTCGGGTTCCCTATTCGGCGGGCTGGGCGAGCAGCGGACGGTCCGCTGCGGGATTGTAGGGCGTTTCGGTCATCGGCTTTTCGACCCGAATCTTGCCGGCGATGGTCATCGCGATGTTGAAGGCAAAGATCAGCGCGCCCGAAAGGTACAACAGGCCGCCCGTCGCACGGATCAGGTACATCGGGTGCATTGCCGCCACGACTTCGGCAAAGCTGTTCACCAGATAGCCGTCGGCGCCATATTCGCGCCACAGCAGCCCCTGCATGATGCCCGCGACCCACATCGATGCGGTGTATAGCACGATGCCGATGGTGGCGGTCCAGAAATGCCAGTTTATCAGGCGCAGGCTGTACATCCGTTCACGCTGCCACAGCCGCGGTGCCATGTAATACATGCAGGCAAAGGTGATCATGCCGTTCCAGCCAAGCGCACCGGAATGCACATGGCCGATCGTCCAGTCGGTATAATGACTGAGCGAGTTCACCGACTTGATCGACATCATCGGGCCTTCGAAGGTGCTCATCCCGTAAAAGGCCAGCGCCATCACCATCATGCGGATGATCGGATCGGTACGGATCTTGTCCCAGGCGCCGTTGAGCGTCATCAGCCCGTTGATCATGCCGCCCCACGACGGCATCCACAGCATGATCGAGAACACCATGCCGAGCGTGCCGGCCCAATCGGGCAGTGCCGTATAGTGCAGGTGGTGCGGCCCGGCCCAGATATAGAGAAAGATCAGCGCCCAGAAATGGATGATCGACAAACGGTAGGAATAGACCGGCCGTTCGGCCTGTTTCGGCACGAAGTAATACATCATGGCGAGGAAGCCGGCAGTGAGGAAGAAGCCGACCGCATTGTGGCCGTACCACCATTGCGTCAGCGCATCCTGGACTCCTGAAAAGGCCGAATAGGATTTCGAACCCGCCCAACTGACCGGCACCGTCAGGTTGTTGACGAGGTGCAGCATGGCGACGGTGATGATGAAGCTGAGGTAGAACCAGTTCGCCACATAGATGTGTTTGACGTGGCGTTTGGCGATGGTGCCGAAAAATACGACGCCGTATGCGACCCAAACGATAGTGATCAAAATATCAATGGGCCAAATAAGCTCGGCGTATTCCTTGCCTTGGGTTAAACCCAGGGGCAATGTGAT
>JBBQKM010000180.1:0-6220 GCA_038326915.1 Sphingomonadales bacterium | reverse complement strand
GGTCGATGGCCAGATCCTCCAGGAAGACTTCCTACCCCCCGCAGCGCAACCGCTGAAGGACCAGGCCAAGGCGGCGCAGCAGCGCGCCAGCGAGGCCCAGACGGCGCTCGAACAGGCCAATCTGAAGCTGCAGGCAGCGCAACAGGCCTATGCCAGCGGCCAGGACACGTTCCAGAACTGGGTCGCAACGCGCAACGCCACGGCGCAGCCCGGCCAGGACCGCGAGTTGATCGAACGCACCGCGGCGCTCGATGCGCTGAAGGCCGAACAGAACACCGCACAGGTCGCCGTCGATGCCCAGCGCCAGGCGCTGCTCGATGCCCAGCAGGGCGAACAGGCCATCGAGACCCAGCTGGCGCCGATGAACACCCTCGCCGCCGAGGCCTATGATGCCGAAATGCGCAAATCGGAGCTGCGCGTCTTCGGCTATCGGCTGGCGCTGACCCTGCCCCTGCTGATCGTTGCCGGCTGGTTGTTCGCGCGCAAGCGCCAGTCGATGTACTGGCCGTTCGTCTGGGGCTTCATCCTGTTCGCTTTGTTCGCGTTTTTCGTCGAACTCGTGCCCTATCTGCCCAGCTATGGCGGCTATGTCCGCTTCATCGTCGGCATCATCGTCACCGTGCTCGTCGGCCGCTATGCGATCATCTCGCTTAACCGCTACCTCGCCCAGCAACGCCTGCAGGAGGCGCAGCCCGATACCGTGCGCCGCAAGGAACTATCCTATGACGCGGCGCTGGCACGGCTCGACAAGAGTGTTTGCCCGGGGTGCGAGCGGCCGGTGCCACTGAAGGACGGCGTCACCGATTTCTGCCCGCATTGCGGCATAGGCCTGTTCGACCATTGCCACAGCTGCACATCGCGCAAGAGCGCGTTTTCGCCGTTCTGCCCGACCTGCGGGGTGGCGGCGAAGGCGGCGTAATTGCCTGCTGCCTCCCTCCCCCTTGCGGGGAGGGAGAAGCTAAAGCGCCGCCGCCAGCGCCAGCACGCGCCGCGCCTCGGCGACGTGGAGCACTTCGACAAGCTTGCCCTTGAACGTCGTCACCCCGGCGCCGCTGGCCAGCCCGGCGTCATAGGCCGCGATCAGGCCTTGCGCGTCGGCGATATCGGCGGCGCTCGGCGAAAATACCCGGTTGCACGGTTCGACCTGCGACGGGTGGACCAGCGATTTGCCGTCGAAGCCGAGCATCAGCCCCTGCCGTGCCTCGGCTTCGAAGCCGGCAGCATCGTGAATGTCGGTGAACACCCCGTCGAACGCCTGTTTGCCGGCGGCGCGCGCCGCGACGATGATCGCCGACAGGCTGTAGAGCAGCGGCGTCCGCGCCGCATCGGGCCGCGCGTGCAGGTCCTTGGCGAGGTCCGCCATGCCGGCGAGCAAGGCGCTGACCCCGGGAACCGCGGCGATGGCCGGCGCGGCGAGCACGCCACGCGGGGTTTCGATCATCGCCCATACCGGTTTGCCGCCGGCCAGATCGACGGCGCGCGCCGCATCGGCGGCGCTGTCGACCTTGGGCACCACCAGCGCATCGAAGGCGCCGGCGCGGCCTGCGACAAAATCCGCGTCCGACCATGGCGTGCCAAGGCCGTTGACGCGCAGCAGCAGTTCGCGCCCGCCCCAGCCGCCGGCATTCGCTGCCGCCAGCGCCGCATCGCGCGCCGCATCCTTGGCCTCGGGCTGCACCGCGTCTTCAAGGTCGAGGATCACGCAATCGGCCGCCAGCGTCCGCGCCTTGGCGACCGCCGATTCGCGATTGGCGGGCAGATAGAGCGCGGATCGGCGCGGGCGCAGGTCGTCGGACATGAAACACCTCGGGGCTATGCCGGCGCCTTAAAGCGCCAGCGGCACCCACCGGTCAATGATCGCGGCGCCCATCGTTGCCATCGGCGTCGCCATCATCATCGCCGTCCTCATCCCAGCCGCTCAGCTTGCCGCGCAACTTGCCGAGCGCCGCCTTCTTGATCTGGCAGATGCGCGCCGCGCCGACGCCGAGCACCTGGCCGATCTCCTCGAGATTGAGCTCCTCGACGAAGTACAGTTGCAGAACCATCGCCTCGCGTTCGGGCAGGGTTGCCACCGCGCCGGCGATCGCCTGCTGCATCGTCTTGGCTTCAAGCTGGTCGTGGGCATCGGGCGTATCATCGGCGAACCAGTCGCTGTGATCCGAATAGACATCGTCGATCGATTCGGTGTGGACGGCGTGGGTCGCCGCCATGCCCGACCGATAGGCCTCGACCGTCAGCTCCAGCTTTTCGGCCATTTCGGCGTCGGTGGCGGTGCGGCCGAGCAAGCCTTCGAGATGGGCGCGCACGATGCCCCATTCGCGCCGGCGCCGCATCGCCGATCGCACCAGCGTCGCGCCTTTGCGCAACTGGTCGATCATCGCGCCGCGAATCCGCACGGTCGCATAGGTGGCGAAGGCCGCATGGCCGCGGTCTTCAAAGGCGCGCGCCGCCTCGATCAGGCTGACCATGCCGATCTGCACCAGATCCTCGACGTCGATCGCCGACGACACCCGGGCGTGGACATGCCAGGCGATCTTGCGCACCAGCCCGAGGTGCGACGATACCAGCCGTTCGGGATCGGTGCGGGCAAGCCGCGCCGGTGCATAAAGTGCCGGATCAAGGCCCAGGCGAGCATCCATCGGTTCAGGCTCCTTCGGTCTGGAATTGCGGCGCATCGCGGCCGCCGACGACGGCGACGACATCGACGGTGCGGTCATCGGGAATTTCGGTGAACGCCAGCACCACCGGCTGTGGCAGCCGCACGCGCAGCAGCGCCCACAGCGGCCGGCGCACCAGCGGCGTGGTAACGATGGCAAAGCGGCGGTTGTCGGCGATAAACCCCTCGGCGGCAGCGCCGATGGCCTCGCCGACACGCTGCCCGAGTTCGGGATCGAACGGCCAGGCCGAACCGGGGGCCGCGCGCACTGCTGCCGCCAACAGGTTTTCGAGCACCGGATCGAGCGCGATCGCTGCCACCGGCTCGCGCAGGCCTGCCAGCGTCTGGATGATCGCCGCGCCCAGCGCCGGGCGCACCAGCTCGGCGAGTTCCGCCGGGTCCTGCACACGGCCGGCATGGCCCATCAGCGCCGCGACGATGGTGCGGGTATCGCGCACCGGCACGCCTTCCTCCACCAGCCGTTGCACGACGATGGTGACGGTGCCGAGCGGCAGCAGTTTCGGCACCAGCCCGGCGGCGAGCGCCGGCGCCGATTCGGCCAGCGTGTCGAGCATCGCCTGGACTTCATCCTGGCCGATCAGGCGATGGGCATGGGCGGCGAGCAGATGGTTGAGATGAGTGCCGATGACCGAGGCGGCATCGACAACGGTATAGCCCGCCGCCGTCGCCAGATCGGCCTCTTCAGGGGCGATCCAGCGCGCCGGCAGGCCGAACGCCGGATCCTTGACCGGGCGGCCGGGGATTTCGGTCTCGATCGCCCCGGCCTCGATCGCCAGCATGTCGTCGGGAAACGCCACATCCTCGCCCATCGTCACCCCGGCGATCGCTATGCGATAGGCGAACGGGGGCAACGCAAGGTCGTCGCGGACGCGAACGGGGGGCAGCACAAAGCCCAGCTGCTTCGACAATTGCCGCCGGATGCCGGTGATCCGCGCCATCAGCAGCGCGCCGCGGGCTTCATCGACCAGCGGCACCAGCCCGAAACCGATATCGAGGCTGGCGGGCGCGACGTCGGAAACCTCCGCCCAGTCGATCGTCGCGGCCGGCGGCGGAATCTCCGCGCTGGTCGCGACGACGGCCGGCTTGCGCAGTTTCCAGGCGATCCACCCGGCCCCTGCCGCCGCCGCGAGGATGACCAGGTGCGGCATCCCCGGCAGCATGGCGAGCAGCGCCAGGATGACCGCCACCGGCGCCCAGCTGGCGCTTTGGGCGAACTGGCTGCTGACCTGCCCGGCGAGATCGAGCTCCGATCCCACCCGCGTCACCACCATCGCCGCGGCGATCGACAGCAGCAGCGCCGGCACCTGCGCAACGAGGCCGTCGCCGATGGCGAGCAGCAGATAGACGCGGGCCGCCTCGCCCAGCCCCAGATCATGCTGGACGGTGCCGAGGATCAGCCCGCCGATGATGTTGATGGCGAGGATCAACACGCCGGCGACGGCATCGCCCTTCACGAATTTCGACGCGCCATCCATGCTCCCATGAAAATCCGCCTCGGTCGTCACTTCGGCGCGGCGCAACCTCGCCTCGTCGGCGGTCAGCAACCCGGCGTTGAGATCGGCGTCGATCGCCATCTGCTTGCCGGGCAACGCATCGAGGGTGAAGCGCGCAGCAACCTCCGACACCCGCCCGGCGCCCTTGGTGATGACGACGAGGTTGATGATCATCAGCACGGCAAAGACGAAGATGCCGACGACATAATCGCCGCCGACCAGAAAAGCGCCAAAGGCCTCGATGACATGGCCGGCCGCCGCGGTGCCTTCATGGCCATGCACCAGCACGACGCGGGTCGAGGCGACGTTGAGCGACAGCCGCAACAGCGTGGCGAACAGCAGCACCGTCGGAAACACCGAAAAATCGAGCGGCTTGCGCGTGTTGATCGCGACCATCAGCACGATCAGCGAAATCGCGATATTGAGGATGAAGAACGCATCGAGCAGCACCGCCGGCACCGGCACCACCATCAGCAGCACCAGCATCAGGATGGCGACCGGCAGCAGCGCGGCGCGCGGATCGGCGCGGCGGAACGCGACGGGCAGGCTGAACCCCGCCATCAGGCGCCAAGCTCGGCGAGCAGCAGATAGGCGAGCCGGGCGCGATCGGCCGCAACCGGCAAGACATTGCCGGTTGCCGGCAAAGCCTTGCCGTCGGCTGGCTGTTGCGAAAGCGGCCGGCTCGTCGCGGCAAGCGGCGCATCGGTGCCAAGTTTCGCCGCAAACCGCGCATGGACCTCGGCGAGCGAGCGCGCCGCGCCGTCGCGGGCAAAGAACACTGCCCGGTTCGCCATCGCCGCCGCCGGGAACAGCGATGCCGCTGCCATGCCGGGCGAATTCTGCAGGGCTTTCAGGAACTTCGTAGCCCCGCCGGTCCCGAGGAAATGCGCCATGTACAGGTCGGTCGCATCGACGGAACGATCGAGCGTGCCGGCGAGTGCCGCACCATTGTCGGCAGCGAATTCGCCCGCCATCAGCGCGGCGGCATCGGCATTGTCGCGCAGCGCCAGGATCGTCGCTCGCGCTGCGCTGCCGCTGCGGGCGGCACCGCTGGCGATGGCATCGGCCGCCCAGCCCAGGCCATGTTCGGCGCCGTGCTTGCGCACCGTGTCGAGCCAGGTTGCGGCGGTGAACTGGAACAGCCCGCTGGCGCTCGAAGTCCTTGCCTTTGCAGCCGGATTCAGCCCCGATTCAAGCCTGGCCTGCGCCAGCAGATAGGAAAAATCGGTGCCGGTGCGGGCGGCGGCGCTGCGCACGGCGGCGGTGGCCCGCGCCGTCATCGCCTCGATCGCCGCCAGCCCCGCCATCGCCCGCCGTTCCTTGTCGTGCGGCGGGCACGATGCCGGCCGTCACGCCAGGCTTTGCAAGGCGTGTGCCAAGCGGGAGGCGCGTTACAGCCATTTCGGCGGTATCGCTCGCCGATTCAGCACGACAAAAAGGCCGCCCGGCGACGCCGGACGGCCCATTTGCAACGCGCGAAGGCAAGATCAGGCGGTGGCGGTGACCCGCTGGCGGCGCATGGCAGCACCGACCAACCCGAAGCCGCCGATCATCAGCGCCCAGCTTGCCGGTTCCGGCACGGCGCCGATGAAATCGGCGGTGAAATGCACGTCGTCGAAATCGGCAAAGCCCTGCTGCCAGGCGTTGGCGAACAGGTTGCCGAAATCGGTGCCATTGTTCTGGAACACGAACTGGCCGGGGATGCTGTCGGCGCCGAAGGGCATGCCGAACGTGCTCTGCGGCTGCGCGCCGAGATCCGAAATGCTGAGGAACGCGACATATTGCTGGCCGTCGCTGATGGTGAGCGGCGCGACCGGCGTGAACAGGAACTGCTGCAGCTCGCCCGCGGCGTTCATCGTCTGCGTGTCGCTGCTATAGAGCAGCGTTCCCGCCTTCAGCCCGTCCCAGGTGGCGAGATAGCCGCGCAGATCGAGCGTGCCTTCGCCATCGGCACGGCCGCGCAGAAACAGCGAAAAGCTGACGAGACTGGTCGAACCCGCCGTCGGCGTGAACAACTGCCCATAGGTGGCGGTGTTGGCCGAACCGAATT
>JBBQKM010000179.1:0-6291 GCA_038326915.1 Sphingomonadales bacterium | reverse complement strand
CGATGGCCCCAGACCCCAATCATTTTTCGTTCATGCGAAACCTGCAATGCTTTTCGCATGGCAGCCGTCATCCCCGATCGCCCGCAGGCCCGGACGCTGGTCGGCGTGGCGCTGCTTCACGGCCTGCTCGGCTGGCTTTTGCTCGCCGGCCTGTCGGTCGAGGTGACGCGACAGTTTGAGCCCGTGCTGCGTGTTTTCGACTTGCGCGATGTGCCGCCACCACCCCCAACGAAGCGCCGGGCGCTTGCGCCGCGCCCCAGCGGCGCCGCGGCACCGCCCAATCGCCGCGCTGTTGCCAGCCCCGTCGTAGCGCCGGTGCCGATCGTCCTCCCCGACATCCCGCCGCCCAACCTCGCCGCCGTCGTTGTCGGCAGCGGCCGCGATGCATCGGCCGGCGCCGCGCCGATCATCGGGCCGGGCACGGGCGCCGGCGGTGTCGGGCAGGGGACCGGCAGCGGCGACACCGGTGATGGTGATGGCGGCGGGGGCGGCACGCCGCTGAAGCTGCTGCGCGGCCGCATCGGGAATGGTGACTACCCGCGCGCCGCGCTCAACGCCGGCGCCAGCGGCACCGTCTATCTGCGCTTCATCGTCGATACCGATGGCCGCGCCCATGGCTGCCGGGTGACGCGCACGAGCGGCAACGACGCGCTCGATGCCACCACCTGCCGGCTGATCGAGCAGCGGCTGCGCTACCGCCCCGAAACCGACGGCGATGGCCGCCCGGTGGCGGTGGTCGTCACCGGCCGCCAGGTCTGGGAACTGGCGCCGCGTCCCGGTGGCGACCCGGTCGACCTCGGTTGGGCGCCGCCGCCGCGCTGATCGGGCTCAGCTCTGGCCGAGCCGTTCGACGAGCGCGCGATCCTCGGGCGGGATCAGCCCGACCAGCACCGCCCAGAAACCGGTGACGGCGTTCTGCCCGGCCTCGCCATAGGCGGCGGCCATGCCGGCCTCGAGCTCGACGAACAGTGCCGCCTCCAGCGCCGCGCCGCGCGCCGTCAGCCGCAGCAGCCGCTGGCGGCGGTCGTGGGTGCCGACCGATTGTTCGACAAGGCCATGCGCCTGCAGCTCGTTGAGCACGCGGCCGAGCGACTGCTTGGTGATCGCCAGCAGCCGCAGCAGGTCGCCGACGGCAAGGCCGGGGCGGCGCGCGATGAAATACAGCGCCCGGTGATGGGCGCGGCCAAAGCCTTCGCGCGCCAGGATCGCATCGGCACCGCGGATCATTGCCGAATAACCGAAATACAACAGCTCGATACCGCGGCGGATCTCGTCCTCGCGCAGGAACAGCGGCGAGGCGGCGGCGATCGGGGTTAGCCGGGCCGGCGGCTTTGGTGTCGGCTGTTTCTGGGCGCGAGATGGGACAGTCATGTTGACATATCTTGCACGGATGCCTAGCGGTTGGCAAGAACCTGCTGCGGGATGCGCCCGTGGCAACACAATGTTGCACGAAAGGGCTTTTCCATGGTCGACGCCACCTTCGATGACCGCGATGGCTTCATCTGGTTCGATGGCGCGCTGCGGCCGTGGCGCGAGGCCAATGTCCATGTCCTCACCCATGCCATGCACTATGCCAGCGCCGTGTTCGAAGGCGCGCGCGCCTATGGCGGCAAGGTGTTCGCGCTCGAACAGCACAGCCAGCGGCTGATCGAATCGGCGGCGATCCTCGGCTTTACGCTGCCGTGGACGCGCGAGCAGATCGACGCTGCCGTCAACGAAACGCTCGTCGCCAATGGCCTGACCAACGGCTATGTCCGGCCGATCGCCTGGCGCGGGTCCGAACAGATGGGCGTGTCGGCGCAGCGGACGAAACCGCACCTCGCCATCGCCTGCTGGGAATGGGGTGCCTATTTCGGCCCCGAAGCGCTTGCCAAGGGCCTGCGCCTCAACATCGCGCCGTGGCGGCGGCCGGCGCCCTATACCGCGCCGACGAAATCCAAGGCGGCGGGTCTCTACATGATCTGCACCATCTCCAAGCACGCGGCGGAGGATGCCGGCTACAACGACGCGCTGATGCTCGACTGGCGCGGTCAGGTGGCGGAGGCGACCGGTGCCAACATCTTTTTCCTGCGTGATGGCAAGCTGCACACGCCGACGCCGGATTGCTTTCTCGACGGCATCACCCGCCGCACGGTGATGGGCCTCGCGCGCAAGCGCGGCATCGAAATCGTCGAGCGCGCGATCTGGCCGGAGGAGTTGGAAAGTTTCGAACAGGCGTTCCTGACCGGCAGCGCCGCCGAGGTGACGCCGCTTGCCGAGATCGGGCCGTGGCGGTTCGAGGTCGGTTCGCTGACGCAGCAATTGGCTAAGGATTATTCCGATTTGGTCAACGGTCGTAGCTGACCGCGGTTCGGCGGCGCACAAGGCGACGGTTGTGCGACGAACCGTTGCCGAAGGGCGACGGCCCGTTGCCGCATTGTGCGGTATGATACGATGACTGTCCGAAAGTCATACAACAACCGTTATGGTTATTTCGCACTTGCGAGATGACTTCGAAAAGTCTAGTGTCGCAGTATTCGTTCACGAGATTGCAACAGCATTGCTGCTAAGCCGGGGGGCAATGAGCAGCGCGAGTTCAGGTGTTACCCATGTTCAAGATCGCGATCACAGCCTCCCTCGCCACCGCCCTTTGGGTCATGCCGTCGGTCGGCACCCGCGGCCAGGGCACGCTCTGGGATCGCTTTGTCCACGCCGATCGTGATCTTGTCGCCGATTCCGCCACCGGCCGCGCGCTGCTGCAGCAGGCCGACGCCCGCGTCGCCGACGCCGTGAAGCGCCTCTAGCACAAGCCGTCCGCAACCGCCGGTCGTGGAGCGGCGAGAGGTCGTTGACGCTGTCGCGGCCCGCCCCTACACGCCATTGGGCACGCAAGATGGGGTCGGGAACAACGATGCGGAACGCATTTGGGTATATCGCCGGCACGATGGCGATGGCCGCAACGCTTGCTGCGACGCTGCCGGTGGCGGCGCTGGCGCAGGCCATCGACCCGAAATTGCTGCAACAGTTCCAGGGCCAGCTCGGCGCCACGACCGGCAGCGCCGGTGATGCGCTCGATCGCGCCCGGACCCAGGGTGACAATCGCGACGGCAATGGCGCCCTCGATCCGCGCGCAGCGCTGTCGGGCGGCCGTGTCGACACCCGCGAGGAACAGGAATTGCGCCGGGCCGAGGCGCGCGCCGGCCTGTCGCGGCTGTACCGGCCATCGCCGATCGAGCGCGAATATCGCGAACGCCTTGCCGATCCCAGCCTGCGCCAGTTCGGCTATGACCTGTTCCAGTCGGCCACGGCGAGCAGCGGCGGCCTGACCGGCGCGGTCAGTGATGATTATGTCATCGGCGTCGGCGACGATGTCATCGTCCAGTTCCAGGGCGCCACAAACGATTCCAAGACGGTGCGCGTCAATCGCGACGGCCGGCTGATCGTCGGCGCGCTGCCGCCGATTTCGGCCGCCGGCCGCTCGATCGCCGCGGTGACGCGCGACCTGCAGGCGGCGACACGGCGGACGCTGCTTGGTACCGAAGTGTTCATTTCGCTGGGCTCGGTGCGATCGGCGACGGTGTTCGTCGGCGGTGAGGTCGATCGCCCCGGCCAGTATAACCTGACCTCGCTCAGCGATGTCTCGGCGGCGCTGGCAGCGGCCGGCGGCGTGCGGCGATCGGGGTCGCTGCGCAACGTTCGCATCGTCCGCGGCGGCAGCAGCATCAGCGTCGATCTCTATGGCCTGCTCGGCATCGGCAGCCCGCCATCGGTGCGGCTGCGCGATGGCGACCGCGTCATCGTGCCGGTGATCGGCGATACCGTCGCGATCGGCGGCAGCGTCGCGCGCCCCGGCATCTATGAAATCCGCAAGGGCTCGTCGCTCAGCACCCTGCTCGGCTTTGCCGGCGGCGCGGTGCGGCCGCGCGGCAACCAGATCGCCATCAGCCGCATCACCGCCGATGGCAGCGAACAATATATCCGCGCCGCCACGCTGGCGACGACGCTGGTGCCGGGCGATGCCATCCAGCTGACCGGCGGCAGCGCCGGCGGCAGCACCGGGCGGGTCGTATTGCGCGGCTATGTCGCCAATCCCGGCGCCCGCGCGCTGGTGGCGGCGCCGACGGTGCGCGATCTGCTCGGCGGGGTCAGCGACCTCAAATCCGATACCTATCTGCCGATGGCGCTGCTGATCCGCCGCGATCCGGTGACCGCGGCGCGGGTGTTCGAACCGATCAACCTGCTCAATGCGCTCAACAACCGGCCCGGCGTGGCGCTGCGCAGCGACGATCGGCTGTATGTCTTCTCGCGCGACGATATCGATTTCATCAACCGCACGCCGGTGCGCCGCATCGTGCTTGGCCAGCCCAACACGCTGAAGGAATGCGCCTCGCTCGATCGGCTCGAAACGCTGGTTCGCGACAGCCAGACGACGCGCTTTACCGTTGTCACCCGCGCCGCCTTCATCGTCGAGCGCGCCGGGCAGAGCGAAGTCGCCGCCACCGGCGGTTCGCTGTCCAACGGCAGCCGCGGCGGCGATGCCGTGCTGCGCACCGGCGACGACCAGACCGGCTATCGCACCAACCCGCTGTCGGGCGGGCAGGACGATTTCGTCGAGGGTGCGCCGGCAACGGCGTTTTCGGCACGCGCGCCTCGCTCCACCGACAATCGCTGCCAGGCGGTGTTCGAGGAAGAGCCCGATCTGCTGCCGGTGCTGATCGAAAACGCCGTTGCAGTCGGTGGCGCCGTGCGCCGCCCCGGCGCCTATCCGATCGCCGGCGCCGCCAGTGCCGCCGAACTCGCCAGCGTGGCCGAAGGCGTGCTGTCGACGACATCGGGCATGACGCTCGACGTGACCCGTGCCGAAGGTGCCGAAGTCAGCCAGCAGCGGTTCGCCACCGAAGGCTATCCGACCGCGATGACTGCGGTGACGGTGCGCGCCGGCGACGATCTGCGTTTCAACGCCGCGCAGCCGCAGTTCGAACCCGGCGCCGTGCTGCTGTCGGGCGAATTCAACCGCCCCGGCCTTTATTCGGTGCGCAAGGGTGAAACGCTGGCGCAACTGACGGCGCGTGCTGGCGGGCTGTCGCCGCTCGCCTATCCCTATGGCGCGATTTTCACCCGCCGTTCGGTCAAGGAATTGCAGCAGGAGGGGCTGCGCCGCACCAGCCGCGAGCTGACGACGGCGCTGCTGTCGGTGTCGGCGCGCAAGGAGGCGTCGGCCGGGGCGCTGGCCGGTGGCCAGCAGCTGATCGCCCAGCTGGCGACGGTCGAGGCACCGGGCCGTGTCGTGGTGGAAGCCGATCCGCGCGTGCTCGCGGTGCGCCCCGATCTCGATACGGTTTTGGAAAGCGGCGATGCCGTGGTGATGCCGAAAAAGCCCAATTTCGTGCTGGCGCTGGGCGATGTGTCGAACCCGACGGCGCTGCAGTTCGTCGCCAACAAGACGATCCAGCAATATCTGCGCGAAACTGGCGGCACGTCGAAGAGCGCCGACGAAGGCCGCATCTTCCTTGTCCTGCCCAACGGCACGTCGCAACCGATCAGCGGGCGCGGCTGGGGCCGGGGTTCGAGCACGATCGTGCCGCCGGGATCGACGATCATCGTGCCCAAGGACATCGATCCGCTGTTCAAGCTCGACCTGGCCAAGGACATCACCAGCATCATCGGCACGCTGCTGACTTCGGTGGCGACGGTGGCGATCCTGGCGCGGAACTGAGGCGGGCGGCGTTGCGCGGGCCTGGCGTCAGGAAAACTGCGGAAATCGCTTGATCGCGCGATCAAGCAAAATCCGCCGGAAATTGCTCCGCTTTAGCGGCGAACCTTGCGGTTGATGGCGATCAGCGCGCCCGACAACAGCCCCAGCCCGCCCAGCGCTGCGATGGTGAGGAACGGGTTCGGCGTCACCGGCTCGGGGCTGGCGACGATGGCGCCCAGTTGTTCGGCGGCGAACGACGACGATGCCATCGACATCATGCGGACGCGTTCCTGTTCGCCGAGCGAATCCGCCAGTGCCAGCCGGTGTTCGGCAAGCGTCACCGTCGGCAACGTCGCCTTCAGATCGGCAATGGCAGCCTCCGCGCGGGCCAGCGCGCGGTCGCGGACCAGCTTGTCGGACTGGCGATCGAGCGCATCGAGCAGCTTGATGGCAAATTTCGGGTCTTCGTTGGTCGTGCTGATCGTCGCGATGGCGTTGCGCTGGTCATCCGAAACGCTGACATGATCCTGCAGATACAGTTGCAACCGCGCCGCATCGGGCGGAGTCCATGCCGGAATCGGCGCGCCGGCCAGGCCGCGAACGAGGTTTTTCAGCCA
>JBBQKM010000178.1:0-6306 GCA_038326915.1 Sphingomonadales bacterium | reverse complement strand
GACAAAACCAGCGATTCGCGTCCGCTCGGCATGGGGTGCAGCGCCCGGCATCGCCATGTCGATTCGTTCGGACTGCGACGGCGTATCGACACGATCGCCGGACACATCGGCGAGGCGTGCGGCGACCGCTGCTGCCATGCCGTTGCAGCCCAGGCGCCCATAGCGTTCGACCGCCATCCCCGCCGCAACCATGTCGCAGCCCAGATTGCGGCCATCAGCGGCACAGTCGACGACGCGGCGGCCATAGTCATCGGTATCGACCTGGCGGCATTCGACCTTATGGCCGCGGGTCAGGCCCGCGAGATAGTCGCGCGACCGGTACGGATCGCCGGGCGTGCAATCGCGACCCGGCCGGCAGGCGCCGGGCATGTCCGGCGCATCGATGGCGTGCAGGCGCATCGATTTCGGCTGGCCGTCACAGCGGATCGCGTCGCCATCGTGATGGCTCGGGTTCAGGCATGCGAAGCTGGCAGCGGCCGCGAGCATGATCAGCGGCATATCGCGCCGCCATGCCCGGGCCGATACATCGCACCGCTGCCGTGGTCAGTTGCGGATGCGTCGAAATTCAACCGTGGATGCCCCCAAGTCCAACAAGGTCGCATCACGTCCTGCAGATTGCCGCAAGAAATGGGCGCCCCAGTCCCACAGCAATAGTGCAGTTTTCAGCGAAGCTGCGCAAGGTGGTCCGCAGTTTGGATCGTCGCGGCCCGGATCAATCCATGAACGGGTCGCGAACGAGAATAGTATCGTCGCGTTCCGGCGACGTGCTGACCAGCGCCACCGGGCATTGCGTCAATTCCTCGATGCGGCGGATGTACTTGATCGCCTGGGCGGGAAGATCGGCCCAGCGGCGCGCGCCGGCGGTCGATTCGGCCCAGCCTTCGAATGCCTCATAGATCGGTTCGACCCGCGCCTGATCGGCCGAATGCGCCGGAAAATGGTCAAGATCCTGGCCATCAAGGCGATAGCCGGTGCAGATCTGCAGCGTTTCAAAGCCATCGAGCACATCGAGCTTGGTCAGCGCCATGCCGGCGACGCCCGATACCGCGATGGCCTGGCGCACCAGCACGGCATCGAACCAGCCACAGCGCCGCTTGCGCCCGGTCACCGTGCCGAATTCATGGCCGCGCTGGCCCAGCTTTTCGCCGTCGGCGTTGTCCTGCTCGGTCGGAAACGGCCCCGAACCGACACGCGTCGTATAGGCCTTGACGATGCCGAGGACATAACCGACCGCATTGGGCCCCATGCCGCTGCCTGCCGCCGCCTGGCCGGCGACGACGTTCGACGAGGTGACGAACGGATAGGTGCCGTGATCGACATCGAGCAGCACGCCCTGTGCGCCTTCGAACAGGATACGGCTGCGCTTGGCCTTGGCATCGCGCAGCGTCGTCCACACCGGTTTGACAAAGGGCAGCACCGCCGGCGCGATATCGTGCAACTGGGCAATCAGGGCCTCGCGATCGACCGGCGGGATGCCGAAGCCGGTGCGCAGGGCATTGTGGTGCGCCAGCAGCCGGTCGAGCTGCGGCCCGATGTCATCGAGATGCGCGAGGTCACAGACGCGCAGGGCGCGGCGCCCGGCCTTGTCTTCATAGGCCGGGCCGATGCCGCGGCGGGTGGTGCCGATCTTGCCGGCGCCGCTCGCGTCTTCGCGGGCGCCATCGAGATCGCGGTGCAGCGGCAGGATCAGCGGGCACTGGTCGGAAACATGCAGGTTTTCGGGCGTGATGCTGACCCCCATCGCCGAAATGCGCGCGACTTCATCGCGGAAATGCCAGGGATCGAACACCACGCCATTGCCGACGATGCTCAGCGTGCCGCGCACGATGCCGGAGGGCAGCAGGCTAAGCTTGTAGGTCTGGTTGCCGACGACGAGGGTATGGCCGGCGTTATGCCCGCCCTGGAAGCGGACGACGACATCGGCGCGTTCCGACAGCCAATCGACAATCTTGCCTTTGCCTTCATCGCCCCACTGGGCGCCGATGACGGTAACGTTGGGCATGGGTTTCCTTTGGCTAGACCGCGCTGGCCTCTACGCCATTCCAGATGTGGGTGCAGCGAAAATCCTGCGGGCGGGCATCGGCGGAAAGGGCCGCGACGGTGGACCAGCCGGCGGCGCGCAGCCGAATTCCCACGGCAGCATCGGTACCGACCGGGATCAGCACGCGCCGCGCATCGCTGACGCCCAGCCCGGCATCGACGAGGCCGTCGATATAGAGCGAAAATCCGATCGCCGCCTCGCTCGAGCCATCCGGCCGCATGATCGCATAGGCGCCGCCCCGCCCGACTTCGCCCGATATGCCGGCGCCGAACAGCGAAAAGCCGATCCAGGTCTGATACTCAAAGCCATGGCGCTCGGTCGGATCGAGCGTCACCGCGACATCGCCAAGCCCGTCGACCAGTGCGGCGACCGCATCGAGCCTTGCCCTGGCAAGGGCAGGCAGGGGCAGGGCCGCCAACCGGGCCAACGCCTGGCTGGCAGGGCCAGCAGCCGCAATCAGCGGCTCATAGCTACCGGCGCCGAGCGCTGTCAGCCCGCCGACATCCTTGCCATCGAGCAGCGCCTGCACTTCGGCGAGCGACCCGCTGCCCAGCGACCAGCCCGCGGCGGCGAGATCGGCAACCAGCGTCGGCAGCGTGATGTCGATCGACAGGCCGGTCAGCCCCGCGGCGTGCAGCGCCTCGACCGCGATGCCGATGACTTCAGCAGCGGCCCGGGCGGAATCGCTGCCGATCAGTTCGGCGCCGACCTGCACGGCTTCGCGTTCGGGATTGAGCTGGGTACCGCGCACCCGCAGCACCGGGCCGGCATAGGACAGGCGCAACGGCCGCGCCGCATCGCCGAGCCGGGTAACAGCGATGCGCCCGACCTGGCCGGTCATGTCCGACCGCAGCGCCAGCGTGTGCTGGCTGACCGGATCGGTGAAGCGCAGCAGCTCGCGCCGCGCCGCACCGCCGAGGCGGCTGCCCAGCGATTCCTCATATTCGACCAGCGGCGGCTGCACGCGTTCGTAGCCATGCGCGGCAAAGCTGCCGGTCAGGCTGCGGACGAGCGCGGCCGTCGCCTCGGCCTGCGGCGGCAGCCGGTCGCGCAAGCCTTCCGGGAGGAGGCCGGGCGGGATCATTTCGAAGTCACGCGAACACCAGCGCCTTGACCGTCTTGACGCCCGGCAGCTGGCAGATGCTGGCGAGCAACGGATCGGGGATGGCATCGTCGACCGACAGCAGCAGCACCGCCTCGGCGCCGGTGTTGCGGCGGCCGAGGTGGAAAGTGCCGATGTTGACGCCGGCTTCCCCCAGCGCGCCGCCAAGGCGTCCGATGAAGCCCGGCTTGTCCTCGTTGACGATGTACAGCATGCGGCCCTGCAGATCGGCCTCGACCGTGATCCCGAAGATTTCGGTCAGCCGCGGCTTGGTCATGCCGAACAGGGTGCCGGCGACGCTGCGGTCGCCATCGGGGGTCTTCACGGTGACGCGGACCAGCGTGTGGTAGTCAGTTTCGCGTTCGTGGCGGACCTCGGCGATCTCGATATTGCGTTCGCGCGCCAGGAACGGGGCGTTGACCATGTTGACCGTGTCGCTGTGCGTGCGCATCAACCCGGCGAGCACCGCGGCGGTGATCGGCTTGATGTTGAGTTCGGCAGCAGCACCTTCGACCTCGACCTTCACCGCGCTGATGCCATCTGACACCAGCTGGCCCACAAGGCTGCCGAGCCGTTCCGCGAGCTGCATATAGGGGCGCAGCCGCGGCGCTTCTTCCGCCGACAGCGACGGCACGTTGAGCGCGTTGGTGACGCCGCCGGTCAGCAGGAAGTCCGACATTTGCTCGGCGACCTGGATGGCGACATTGACCTGGGCTTCATCGGTCGAGGCGCCGAGGTGCGGCGTCGAGATGAAGTTCGGCGTGCCGAACAGCGGCGACGCCTTGGCGGGTTCTTCGACGAACACGTCGAGCGCGGCGCCGCCGATATGGCCGCTGTCGAGCCCGGCCTTGAGCGCCGCCTCGTCGATCAGGCCGCCGCGCGCGCAGTTGATGATGCGCACGCCGGGCTTGGCCTTGGCGAGGTTTTCCGCCGACAGGATGTTGCGCGTGCTGTCGGTCAGCGGCGTGTGCAGCGTGATGAAATCGGCATGGGCGAGCAACTCGTCGAGCGTCACCTTGGTCACGCCCATATGCTCGGCGCGTTCGGCGGTGAGGAACGGGTCATAGGCGATGACCTTCATCTTCAGCCCCAGCGCGCGATCGGCGACGATGCTGCCGATGTTGCCGGCGCCGATCAGCCCCAGCGTCTTGGCGGTCAGCTCAACCCCCATGAAGCGGTTCTTTTCCCATTTGCCGGCCTGGGTGCTGGCGTCGGCCTCGGGCAGCTGGCGGGCGAGGGCGAACATCAGCGCAATGGCGTGTTCGGCGGTGGTGATCGAATTGCCGAAGGGCGTGTTCATGACAACGACACCGGCCCCCGATGCGGCCGGGATATCGACATTGTCGACCCCGATGCCGGCGCGGCCGATGACCTTGAGGTTGGTTGCGGCGGCGATGACGTCCTTGGTCGCCTTGGTGGCGCTGCGCACGGCGAGGCCGTCGTAGTTGCCGATGATCTTGATCAGCTCGTCCTTCGACAGGCCGGTAATTTCATCGACTTCGATACCGCGGGCGCGAAAGATTTCGGCGGCCTTGGGGGACATCTGGTCGGAGATAAGGACTTTGGGCATGGGGAAATTCCTCGACTCCCCTCCCTTTCAAGGGAGGGGCTGGGGGTGGGTGTGTGGGGGGGGCGGAGCGATTGCGGTGAACTCACCCACCCCCCACCCCTCCCTTGCAAGGGAGGGGAGAAGAGCTTCAGCCGGTCACTTCGGCATGGGCCCATTCGAGCCAATGCGTCAGCGTTTCGACATCGCTGGTGTCGACGGTGGCGCCGCACCAGATGCGCAGGCCCGGCGGGGCGTCGCGATAGGCGCCGATGTCATAGGCGGCGCCTTCCTTGTCGAGCAGCGATACCATCGCCTTGACCTGGTCTTCGGATGTGCCCGGCAGGGTCAGGCAGACGCTGGTATTCGACCGCGTCGCTGGCACCTTGGCGAGGTTTTCGATCCACGGCGTCCGCTCGACCCAGGTGTTGAGCGCGGTCGCATTGGCATCGGCGCGCGCCATCAGTTCTGGCAGGCCGCCGATGTGCTTCGACCATTCGAGCGCGTCGATATAATCCTCGACCGCGAGCATCGACGGCGTGTTGATCGTCTCGCCGCTGAAGATGCCTTCGATGAGCTTGCCCTTGGACGTCAGACGGAAAATCTTGGGCAGCGGCCAGGCCGGGGTGTAGCTTTCGAGCCGTTCGACGGCACGGGGCCCGAGGATGAGCACGCCATGGCCGCCTTCGCCGCCCAGCACCTTCTGCCAGCTATAGGTCAGCACATCGATCTTGGCCCAGGGGATATCCTGCGCGAAAACGCCCGAGGTGGCGTCGACGAGGTTGAGCCCTTCGCGGTCGTCGCGGATCCAGTCACCGTTCGGCACGCGGACGCCCGATGTCGTGCCGTTCCAGGTGAAGCCAATGTCGCGGCTCTGGTCGATGCGCGTCAGGTCGGGCAGTTCGCCATAGGGTGCGGTGACGATCTCGGCATCGAGCTTCAACTGCTTGACCGCGTCGGTCACCCAGCCTTCGCCAAAGCTTTCCCACGCCAGCATGGTGACCGGCCGGGCGCCGAGCAGGCTCCACATCGCCATTTCATAGGCGCCGGTGTCGGAAGCGGGGACGATGCCGATGCGATGCGTCGACGGCACGTTGAGGATTTCGCGGGTCAGGTCGATGGCGAGCTTCAATCGCGCCTTGCCGATCCTGGACCGGTGCGAGCGGCCGAGCGATTCGGTGGCGAGATCGGCGGCGGCCCAGCCGGGGCGCTTGGCACAGGGGCCGGACGAAAAGTGCGGACGCGCCGGGGGCGCGGTAGGTTTGTCAGTCATATTCTCTCCTTGCAGAGAGCTCGCGCGGCGTTGGGACCGCGTGGCCCGAGGCCGCTCATAGGCGGCTTTGGCGGGCGGTCAAGCGAATGTTGCGGGACAGCTGCGACAGGCGTGAAGGGTTTGGAAGTTGACGAAGTTGACTGTTTCGGACGTTTTTGCGCGCGTGCCGCAAGCCTTTCCAAGTCGGCGATGCCCGCGAAAATGTAACCGGCGATGTCAAAGAGCGACGCTGTCCCTAATAACCCATCTGGCACAAAATGTCGAGCTGTATCGCCGCGCTACAAGGCGGCGGCAATCGCCCGCGCCAGTTCGGCATGGGCGGCATAGAGCGTGTCCGACGGTGC
>JBBQKM010000177.1:0-6313 GCA_038326915.1 Sphingomonadales bacterium | reverse complement strand
TAGCGCACCAGCCGACCAGTTGACGGCAGGAAGCCGCGATATGGGTCTTCGGCATAGATGCGGTTTTCGATCGACCAGCCGTCGATGCCAATGTCGTCCTGCGCCATCGCCAGTGCTTCGCCGGCGGCAACGCGGATCATCTGTTCGACCAGATCGATCTTGGTGATCGCTTCGGTGACGGGATGCTCCACCTGCAGCCGGGTGTTCATTTCAAGGAAGTAGAAGCTCTCGCCGCTCGGGTCTGCGCCCGAGACGATCAATTCGACCGTGCCAGCGCTGTAATAGCCAACCGCGCGGGCCAGTGCGACACACTGTTCGCCCATCGCCTTGCGCATTTCGGGCGTGACGAAGGGGGAGGGGGCTTCCTCGACAACCTTCTGGTGGCGGCGCTGGATCGAGCAGTCGCGCTCGTTGAGATAGATGACATTGCCGTGCGCATCGCCGATCAGTTGGATCTCGATATGGCGCGGCTGTTCGACGAATTTTTCGATGAAGACGCGGTCGTCGCCGAAACTCGCCAGCCCCTCGCGCTTGGTGGCTTCGAAGCCTTCGCGAACGTCGGCCTCGCTCCACGCCAGCCGCATGCCCTTGCCGCCGCCGCCGGCGCTGGCCTTCATCATCACCGGATAGCTGATTTCGGACGCGATGCGCACGGCGTGCTCGGTATCCTCGATCTCGCCGACAAAGCCGGGGACGACCGAAACGCCGGCAGCGAGCGCGCGGCGTTTCGATTCGATCTTGTCGCCCATCGCCGCGATCGCCGGGGCGGGCGGGCCGATGAAGGCGATGCCGGCCGCGGTCAGCGCCTCGACAAAGCTGGCGCGTTCGGAAAGAAAGCCATAGCCCGGGTGCACCGCGTCGGCGCCGGTTGCCCGGCACGCCGCGATGATCTTGTCTGCAACCAGGTAGGATTCGGCGGCCGGCGACGGCCCGATGTGGACCGCCTCGTCGGCCTCCTGCACATGCAGTGCGGCGGCGTCGGCGTCGGAATAGACGGCGACCGTCTTGATGCCCATGGCACGCGCCGTGCGGATGACCCGGCAGGCGATTTCGCCGCGGTTGGCGATAAGAATCTTCTTGAACATCGGCGCTCCCTGACGCCGGCTGTTCAAGCGGCGAAGCGCGCCGCCGTCAAGCGGTGCGCGCAGCCTGACGCGCCGGGCCTGTCAAAAGCGTGCGCCGGCAACCGCCCGTTCAGCGGTTTTCGGACACCGTCACATTGGCGCGCAGCAGCATCGCCTGCACCTGCGGCTGCACGGCCGCGCGGGTCTCATCGCGGCAGGCGCGCAGGTCCTCGGCTTCCTCGCGGGTGCCATAGATCGGGGCGCCGCAGATGGCGTTGATGGCATTCTGGACGCGGCGGTCAAGCGCCTGGCGGCCATTGGCCGACGTCAGGTCGATGCCGGCAGTATTGATCGTCACGTTGGCGCTGTTGTCGACCGGCTCGGCAAACGCCGGAGCGGCAATCGCCAGCAGCGCAGCGGCGACAAGTGGCCGGAGAATGGTTCCCGTCATGATATCTGCTCCCTCTCACCGGGCATGATTGCCCTTTCCCGTGGTAATGACGGGAAAGTTGCGCGCCTTTGAAACGGCAATCAAGACGCATATGTCATCATAGTGTCATATAAGGCGGCTATAAACGGCTGCCCGAGTTGTACGTTTTGTCCAGCTTTGTTCAAATCCAGTCACTTGCCGCGCTGCAGCGCGCGCAGGATTTTTTTCGCGTCTCGGCGGAATGTGACGGTGAAAAGACTAGAAAGGGTCTTCGACGCCTGGGGCCCTGGCCCCAGACCCCTGTTGGGGCCCGGGCCACAGACCCCTGTTGGTGCCGTGGTTGACAGCGGTTCGTCGGCTGCGTTGATGGCGCTGTGACCGCTGCTGTTTCCCCGTTCGATGCCGCGCTTGCGGCGGGTGCCGCGCATCTGCGGGCACGCGCCTGGGCGCCGGCGGTCGCGGCCTTCACCCGCGCGACACAGCTTCGCCCCGATGCGGCTGCTGCCTGGCGCGGGCTCGGCGATGCCCGCCACGGCGCCGGCGATGCGGCGGCGGGCGGAGCCGCCCATTTGCGCGCGCTCGCAGCCTCGGCAGATGATCCGGCCCTCGCGGCAGCCGCGGCGGCGCTGGCGCGCGGCGATACGGCGACGGCGGGGCCGCTGTTGATGCAGCAACTGCGCCAGGCGCCGACCGATATCGCGGCGCTGCGCCTGCTGGGGGAGGTGGCCATGGCATCCGGCCGCGATATCGAGGCGGCACGGCTGTTCGCCATGGCGCTCGATCTGGCGCCGGGCTTTGCTGCGGCGCGGGCGCGGCTGCACGCGGCGGTGGCGCGGGCGGCGCCGCTGCAGGCAATCGCCGAGCTTGATCGCTGGCTCGTCCGGCAACCGCGACACCCGGCGTGGCAGCGGCTGCGCATCGCCAGTCTCGAACGCGCCGGCGATCACGCGGCCGCGCTCGCCGCCGCCACCGCGCTCGCCGGCGATGAACCCGGCGATCCGGGTGTCGCGCTGCTGACGGGCTATCTCCACAAGACGCTCGGCAACCCGGCTGCTGCCATTGCCGCATGGCGCCACGCGCTGGCGTTGCAGCCGGCGCTGGGGGAGGCATGGTGGGCGCTCGCCAATCTGAAGGTGCAGGCGCTGGACGCTGCCGACCGTGCCGCGATGACCGCCTTGCTTGCCGATGCAGCCCTCGCCGATGACGACCGCATCCACATCGAATTCGCGCTTGGCCAGGCGCTGGCGGATGCCGGCGACCACGCCGCCGCCTTTGCCCGTTATGCCGCCGGCAATGCCCGCCGCCGCGCCGGCCTGCGCCACGATTCGGCAGCGCTGCCCGCCCATGTCGATCGGGCCGAACAGCTTTTCACCCCGGCGTTTTTCGCTGCGCGCGCCGGATCGGGTGCCGCCGCTGCCGATCCGATCTTCATCACCGGGCTGCCGCGCGCCGGCTCGACGCTGGTCGAACAGATCCTCGGCAGCCACCCCGAGGTCGAGGCGACAATGGAGCTCGAGGTGCTGCCGCAACTCGTCGAGCGCCTCGGCAATGATCCCGATCGCATTGCGGCGCTGTCGGCCGACCAGTTGCGCGGGCTCGGCGCGGCCTATCTCGATCGCACCCGCGCGTTCCGGCGCAGCGACCGGCCACGCTTTGTCGACAAGCAGCCGGGCAATTTCCTCCACATCGGCCTGATCCGCCTGATCCTGCCCAATGCGACGATCATCGACATGCGCCGCGGCGCGATGGCCAGCGGCTTTTCGATCTACAAGCAACTGTTCGCCGGCGGCCATGATTATGCCTATGACCTTGCCGATATCGCCGCCTGGCGCGCCGGCTATGAACGGCTGCTGGCGCATTGGCACGCGGTACAGCCCGGCGCCGTGCTGGCAATGACGCACGAGGCGCTGGTCGCCGATCCCGACGCCGAAATCCGCCGGCTGCTGGCGCATTGCAGGTTGGATTTCGATCCGGGGTGTCTCGCCTTCCATGCCAGCCACCGCCCGGTGCGCACCCCCAGCGCCGAACAGGTCCGTCGCCCGATCAACCGCGACGGCGTCGATGCCTGGCGGCCCTATGCGGCCTGGCTGGGGGCGCTAGCCGCTCAATAGGGCTTGGCCACCATCAGCCAGGTCGCCGCGACCAGCGGCACGGTGGCGACGAGCCCCCAGATGATCCAGTTGCGGCTGTCGCGGCGGTAGCCGTCGGGCACCTCGCCGCCAGCGGCAAAACGCTTTGCCACCCGCGCCTGGCGCACCTGGATCGGCACCAGCAGCCCCAGCCAGATCAGCCCGGCAGCGACGAACAACAGCTGGCTCCACACCAGCCAGCGGTCGCCGGTCAGGTCATAATGGCCGACATAGGCCGCGCCATAGCCGCCACCGATGGTCAGCACGATCCCCCAGAAGGTCAGCATCCAGTCGGTATAGGTGACCAGCCGCTGGGCAAAGCCGATGATCCGCGCGTCGCCGGTGCGATCGGCATAGAATTTCCAGATCGCCGTCGCGGTGATGTTGCCCATCAGCATCACGATGCCGGTGATGTGCAGGAACTTGCAGATATCGTAGAGCGCGGGGCCAGCCATCGCCCCGGCATAGCAGCCCTATTTGGGAAACAGCAACGTCACGACAAAGCGGCCGGCAAAGCCGTGCGGCGCCGCATCGTTGCTGGCGACGTAATAACGCAGGCCGCCACCGATGCTGACCAGCTGGCCGCCGAGTTTCGTGACCTGCGAGACGTTGAATGTCACCGGCGCCGTCCAGCGGTCGTTCTTCCAGTCATAGGTGATGTCGGCGGCGACCCCCCAGGTAAAGGCGGTCTTCGACGCATGCGTGAAGAACGGGTTGACGAAGGTGGCGCTGATGTCGCCGCGGGCATCGCTGCCGGCATAGGACCAGATGTGATTGGCCAGCGCGCCGACTGTCCAGGGGCCCATTTGCTTCAGCACGACGCCGGTCGGCCCGGCGCCCCATTTCTTCGCTGACAACAGGTCGTCGGTGCCGGTCGGCAGCAACAGCACCGGGCCGACGCCCCAGATCACGCCCTTGGGCTTGGCCGGGCTGAAGAAAAAACTTTGCACCGTGTCGCTCAACCCGAACTGGCTGCCGGCGCCCGGCACGATGTTGTTCTGCCAGACGACCGGCACGATCGTCCGCGAAATCAGCGTCCAGTCGTCGTTGAGGCTGATCGGGATCACCGGCTGAATATTCAGCGTGATCTTCTCGCCATGGCGATCCCCGGCGATCTCAGGCCCGATGGCGCCATCGAAATTGAACTGGAACGGCACGCTGATCAGCGACGCCACCGGGTTCGACAGCTTTAGCGCCAGCGCGGCCGCATCGTCGGCGGGGGCTGCGGCAGGCGCTTCCTGCGCGACGGCCGGCACGGCGGCAATGGCGATACTCGTGGCAAGGGCAAGGCGAGCGATCATTGCGGATCCTTCATGGCTTCGCCGCCGCCTAGCAGCCCGGCACGCCCGAGATGTACCGGTTTTGAGCAATTGCCGGAGAAGGCCGCCATCTGTCCTACACGCCGCTTTTCTGCCAGGATCGGAAAACGATTCGCTCTTTGATTTTGTTGGAAATTATCCGCAGCCAAGTGGCCCGAGCCAAAGTCCGGCATCCCGCATCGAGGTGACTTTCGAGACTTTCTTAATATCTCAACCGCAGCCTAAAGCGGAATATTGTCGTGCTTCTTCCACGGATTTTCGAGCTTCTTGGTGCGCAGCACCTGCAGGCCGCGGGCGATGCGGCGGCGCGTCGAATGCGGCATGATGACTTCGTCGATGAAGCCTTTTGAGGCAGCGACGAACGGGTTGGCGAAGCGCGCTTCATATTCGGCTGTGCGCTCGGCGTTCTCCTCGGCCGATTTGCCGCGGAAGATGATCTCCACCGCACCCTTGGCGCCCATCACGGCGATTTCGGCGGTCGGCCAGGCATAGTTCAGATCGCCGCGCAGATGCTTCGACGCCATCACGTCATAGGCGCCGCCATAGGCCTTTCTGGTGATGACGGTGATCTTGGGCACCGTCGCTTCGGCATAGGCGAACAGCAATTTCGCGCCATGCTTGATGATGCCGTTATGCTCCTGCGCGACGCCGGGCAGGAAGCCGGGGACATCGACGAAAGTAACGATCGGGATCGAAAAGGCGTCGCAGAACCGCACGAAGCGCGCGGCCTTTTTCGACGAATTGATGTCGAGGCAGCCGGCGAGCACCATCGGCTGGTTGGCGACGATGCCGACGCTGTGCCCCTCGATCCGCGCAAAACCGATGATGATGTTGCCGGCATGGCTCGGCTGCAGCTCGAAGAATTCGCCCTCGTCGGCGACCTTGCGGATCAGTTCGTGCATGTCATACGGCTTGTTTGCCGACGGCGGCACCAGCGTGTCGAGGCTCATTTCGGTACGCGCCGGATCGTCGGCCGACGGGCGATAGGGCGCGCCATCGCGGTTGTTGAGCGGCAGGAAGTCGAAGAACAGCCGGGTGCGCAGCAGTGCGTCGACGTCATCTTCCATCGCCACGTCGGCGACGCCGGATTTTGTCGTGTGGGTGATGGCGCCGCCCAGATCTTCCTGGGTCACCACCTCGTTGGTGACGGTTTTCACGACATCTGGCCCGGTGACGAACATGTAGCTCGAATCCTTCACCATGAAGATGAAGTCGGTCATCGCCGGCGAATACACCGCACCACCCGCGCACGGCCCCATGATCAGGCTGATCTGCGGCACCACGCCTGATGCCAGCACATTGCGCTGGAACACCTCGGCATAGCCGCCCAGCGATGCGACTCCTTCCTGGATGCGCGCGCCGCCCGAATCG
>JBBQKM010000176.1:0-6328 GCA_038326915.1 Sphingomonadales bacterium | reverse complement strand
CCTAATACGCAATCGGGAGTTGTTGCCATGATCGTTCGGAGTCTTCTTGTTGCCGCGCTGGCCACTGGCGCTGCAGTTGCGGCCCTCGCGGCGCCGGCTGCCAATCGCAGCTTTGCGGTATCGGGTTTCGATCGTGTCTCGGCCTCGGGATCGGAAGATATTGCCATCGTGACCGGCAAGGCCGCGTCGGTAACCGCCTATGGCGACGCAAGCCGGCTCGACCGGCTCGATATCCGCGTCGACGGCACGACCTTAAAGATCAGCCACAAGCCCGGGAACTGGAACAGCTGGGGTGGCGACAAGACGCGCATCACGATCACCATGCCGGCGTTGTACGCTGTCAACGCCAGTGGATCGGGCGACATCACGGCCGATGCTGGCACTGGCCCGGCCTTCACCGCGCATCTGTCCGGATCGGGCGACCTCAGCCTCGCGCGCGTCGACAGCCCGACGGTCGATCTGTCGACATCGGGGTCGGGCAATATCGCCGCGGCCGGCATGTGCACCGCAGCGAAGGTCGCGATCTCGGGCAGCGGCGACATGAGCCTCGCCGGGCTCGCCTGCCGCGACATCGATATCCGCATTTCGGGCTCCGGCAATGTTGCGGCGCGCGCCACCGGCAACGCCAATATCCGCATCTCGGGTTCGGGTGATGTCAATATCGCCGGCGGCGCGCGCTGCACATCGCGGACGTCGGGCTCCGGCAACGTCGCCTGCAGCTGATTACCAGGCGCGCACCACGGCGTCGAAATCCGGCCGCGGCCGTTCGTCGAGCGGCTTTGCGGGGGTTCCGATGAACACAAACCCGGCGATCCGCTCGCCGGGTTCACCGACAAGCGCGTGCACGGCGGCAGAATAGGCCGCCCAACCGGTCAACCAGTTGCCGACAAAGCCGTGGGCATGCGCGGCGTTGAGCAGCTGCATGATTGCCGCGCCGGCCGAAAGTTCCTGTTCCCATGTCGGGATATGGCTTTCGACCGGATGGGCGAGGACGATGACGAGACAGGGTGCCTGTAGCGCGAATGCCTGGGCTGCCTCGCGCTCGAGCCGGCCGGCATCGGGTTTTTCGGCAACATAGGCGGCGAGCAGGCCCTCGGCGAGCGCGGGCCGGCGGCCATCCGCAACGGTGACGAAGCGCCACGGCGCCAGCTTGCCATGATCGGGAACACGGGCAGCGGCGCCCAGGATCGCGCGCAATTGCGCGGCGTCGGGGCCGGGCGCGACCATGTCGCGCGCCTTCCCCGAGCGGCGGGTGGCGAACAGCGTGGCAGCGGTGCTGGTATCGTTGAAGCTTGTCATGCGCCTTTCCTATCGCGCCGCTTGCGCCTGCGCCACTTCGCTCGCTATCGTGATCCCGTTAACCGGCGTCCAATCGCCGGATCGAGGGTTCGGGAGTTCCAGATTTGACCGATATTGCCGCCGGCGCGACGCCCGCGACTCCCGGCATCGACACGCGACCGCAATGGTTCGGTCATCCCGCGCAATTGGCACGACTGTTCACGACCGAAGCCATGGAGCGTTTCGGCTATTATGGCATGCGGGCGCTGCTGACGCTGTATCTCGCCGATCATTTCCTGTTCAACGACACGACGACGACCAGCCTCTATGGCGGCTTCACCGCGCTGGTGTACCTGACGCCGCTGGTTGGCGGCCTGATCGCCGATCGTTATCTCGGATCGAAGCGATCGGTGAAATTCGGCGCCATTGTCATGGCGGCAGGCTATTTCATTCTGTGCTTCGGCGGCGAGGCGGCCAAGCCCTATGCGATGGTCGAGGGCACACGCTACGAAGTTGTCGTCGACAAGACGACCAGCGCCAAGCAACAATATATCGTCGACAGCGGCCAGAAGCTGGCGATCAAGGGCAATGAGGATGGCACCATTGCCTTGACCGGCGCCGACGGCAGCATCGCCCGCACCATCGCCAAAGGCGGCTTTGTCGCCGGCGGCGACCGCGATCCGCTGTTTACCGCGATCCTGCTGATCGGCCTGTCCGCCGTCACCATCGGCAACGGCTTTTTCAAGCCCAATATCTCGACGATGGTCGGATCGCTTTATGCCAAGGGCGACAATCGGCGCGATGCCGGCTTCACGATCTTCTACATGGGCATCAATCTCGGCTCGCTGGGGTCGCAGCTCGCCTGTCCGTTCCTCGCCGATCGTTATGGCTGGTGGGCGGGGTTCCTGCTCGCTGCCATCGGCATGACGATCAGCTGGGCGCTGATCCAGTTCGCCGGGCCGAAGCTCGCTGGCTATGGCGAGGCCCCGGCTCAGGAGGGCAAGGACAAGTCGCTGCTGATTTATGCCGGTGCCATCCTCGCCATTCCGCTGGTCTGGTTCCTGTTCCGCAACCTCATGGAGGCGCCGCCGCCGGTGGCAGGGCAGGGCTTCATCGGCTATGTCCAGGGCCTGCCGATCCTGGGCCGCGTGCTGTTCGGCACGTTCCTGGTCTCGGTCATCGCCATTCCGATCTGGTCGTTCCGCGTCGGCACCCGCGCCGAATTCGAAATGATGCTGGCGGCCATCGTGCTCATCGTCTTCAACGTCGTGTTCTGGACGCTGTTCGAACAGGCTGGGTCGTCGTTGACGCTGTTTGCCGATCGCAACACCAACCTGTCGGTGTTCGGCTGGTTCGACATTTCGGCCGGGCAGACACAGTTCTTCAATGCCTTCTGGATCGTCACCCTGGCACCGGTGTTCAGCGCCTTGTGGCTGGCGCTCGCCCGGCGCGGGCTTGAACCTGGCATCCCGATCAAATTCGGCATTGCGCTGATCGGCGTCGGTGCCGGCTTTCTGTTCCTTGTCTGGGGCACCAGCTTTGCCGGCCCGGACTTCAAGGTCGGGCTGTGGTGGCTGGCGGGGCTCTATCTGATCCATTCGATGGCCGAGCTGTGCATTTCGCCGGTCGGCCTCAGCATGATCACCAAGCTGTCGATTGCGCGCATTGTCGGCATGATGATGGGCGTGTGGTTCCTGTCGATCAGCTGCGCGCAATATGTCGCGGGCGTTGTCGCGCAGGTCAGCAGCGTCGAAACCGTCGGCGGGCAGGTGACCAATCTGAAGGTCAGCCTCGAAACCTATGCCGGGGTGTTCCAGACCATCGGCTGGATATCGGTTGGCATCGGCGTCGCGCTGCTGGTGATTTCGCCGTTGATCAAGCGCTGGATGCACGGAGTCCAATGATGCGTTACGTGCCGTTCGTCCTGCTGCTGGTTGTCGCCGGCTGTGCTGCCAAGGCGCCGCCGCCCGCCACCGCCGGCGGCAAGCCTGCCGATGTGGTCTCGGTTCCGCTCGATCCCTATCCGTCGACATACCGCGCCTATCCGGGTGTCACCACGGTCATCCATAACGCCACCGTCTTTGACGGCACCGGCAAGAAATTCGCCCCCGGCGCGGTGCGGCTCGAAAACGGCAAGGTTGCCGAAATCGGCGCTACCGTTGCAATCCCCGCCGGTGCCACGGTGATCGATGCGCAGGGCAAGTATGTCACGCCGGGTGTCATCGATATCCACAGCCACCTTGGCGATTACCCCAGCCCGCAGGTCGAGGCGCTGTCCGACGGCAACGAGGCCACCAGCCCGGCGCGCCCCGAAGTCTGGGCCGAACATTCGGTCTGGCCGCAGGATGCCGGCTTTGGTCGCGCGCTCGCCGGCGGGGTCACGACATTTCATGTGCTGCCCGGGTCTGCCAACCTGTTCGGCGGCCGCGGTGTCACGCTGAAGACGGTCTATGGCCGCACCACCCAGCAGATGAAGTTTCCTGGCGCGCCCTACAGCCTGAAAATGGCGTGCGGCGAGAACCCCAAGCGGGTCTATGGCAGCCGCAACCAGCTGCCGGCGACGCGGATGGGCAATATTGCCTATGATCGCCAGACTTGGTCCGACGCGGTCAACTACAAGCGCAAATGGGACGATTACACCCGTCGCGCCAAGGCCGGAACGGCCAAGCCCACCGATGCACCGCGCCGCGAGATCGCCGGCGACACGCTGATGGGTGTGCTCAACGGCGAAATTCTCGTCGAGAATCACTGCTATCGCGCCGACGAGATGGCCAATGTCATCGATATGGCGCGCGAATTCGGCTATAAGGTTACCGCCTTTCACCACGCCGTCGAAAGCTACAAGATCGCCGATATGCTGGCGAAAGAAGGCATTTGCAGCGCGATGTGGGCGGATTGGTCGGGCTTCAAGATGGAAAGCTATGACGGCATTCGCGAGAATATCGCGCTGGTCGATCATGCCGGTGCCTGCGCCATCGTCCACAGCGACGATCCCAACGGCATCCAGCGGCTGAACCAGGAGGCTGCCAAGGCGATGGCCGCCGGCAACCGCATGGGCTTTGGGATCACGCCGGAACATGCCTGGACGTGGCTTTCGCTCAATCCGGCCAAGGGGCTGGGGATCGCCGGCCGCACCGGCAGCCTGGAACCCGGCAAGATGGCCGATGTCGTGCTGTGGAACGGCAATCCGTTTTCCGTCTATTCGCGCCCCGAAAAGGTCTGGATCGACGGCGCCGTGATGTACGATTGGGCCGATCCCAAACGCCGTCCGATGGCCGATTTCGAGCTGGGCCAGCCCGGCGCGGGAGATCCGAAATGAAGCGCCTTGCCCTCATCTTCGCCGGTCTGCTCGCCAGCCCGGCGCTGGCCGCGACCTATGCGATCACCGGCGGTACCGTTGCGACCGCCGTCGGCGACACGATGATCCCGAACGGCACGGTCATTGTCCGCGATGGTCGCATCGTTGCGGTCGGGGCGGGGCTGGCGGTGCCGGCGGGCGCGACGGTCATCGATGCCACTGGCAAATATGTGACACCGGGGCTGATCACCGCGATGTCGACGCTCGGCATCACCGAAGTCGAGGGTGTGCGCCAGACCAATGATGCGAGCGCGCGCACGACACCTTTTTCAGCCGCAATCGACGTCACGCCGGCGATAAACCCGATGTCGCCGCCGATCGCCATCAGCCGGCTGGGGGGCGTCACCCGCGCCGTCGTCGGCCCAGAGGCATCGAACGAGATCTTCGGCGGGCAGGGGGCGATCATCAGCCTCGCCGATCGCAGCGACATCCTTGTCCGCGGCCAGGCCTTCCAGCTGATCGAGCTGGGCGAATCCGGCGCGCGTACCGCTGGCGGCTCGCGCCCCGCCGCCTGGCTCAACCTCAGGAACGGCTTTGCCGAGGCACAGCGCTATGCGCGCAATCCGGCCGCATTCGATTCGGGTCGTGACAAGGATTCGCTGATCAAGCGGCTCGATGCCGCGGCGCTCGTCGCCGTTGTCGAAGGCCGGGTACCGGCGGTGTTCCATGTCGAACGCGCCAGCGACATTACCGCAGTGCTGGGACTGCGCGCCGAGTTTCCCAAACTGCGCATCATCCTGATCGGCGCGCGCGAGGCGTGGCTGGTTGCCGACAAGATTGCCGCCGCCAAGGTGCCGGTGATCACCTTGCCGCTCTATGACCTGCCCGACAGTTTCGAGACGCTGGCGTCGACGCGGTCGAACGTCGGCCGGCTGGTTGCGGCGGGCGTCACCGTGGGGCTGGGCATCTTTGATGGCGATTCGGGGGCGCAGCCGCGCAACCTGCCCTATTTTGCCGGCAACACCGTCGCGCAGGCGGCGGTGCCCGGTGGTGTCGGCCTGACTCGTGGGCAAGCATTGGCGACCATAACCAGCGGCCCTGCAAAGATTTTCGGCCTGACCGATGTCGGCACGCTGGAGGCGGGGAAGCGCGGCGATGTCGTGGTCTGGGATGGCGACCCGCTGGAACTGACGTCGGCACCGGTCGCCGTGCTGATCGACGGCGTCCCGCAGCCGATGACGTCGCGGCAGACATTGCTGCGCGACCGCTATCGCGACCTCGCCCCCGGCGCGCTGCCGTTGCAGTATAACAAATGAGCGACATCGGGCTCCTCGTCCTCGCCGTCTCGCTGTTTGTCGGTGGCCATGAACTCCTGTCGCATCCGCTGCGCGCGCCGCTGGTGCGGGCGGTCGGCGCTGGCGTTTTCACGCTGATCTATTCGGTCGTGGCGCTCGGCTCGCTCGGCTGGGCGGTGCAATTGTGGAAGGCGATCCCGCCCGACCGGCTTTGGCAGGTGCCGGCCCCGGTCAACTGGCTGGCCGTGCTGTTGATGCTGTTCGCCGCGATCCTGTTCGTCGGTTCGGTGACGGCGCCCAACCCGGCGCTGATGGGGATGCCCGCCGGGGGTTCGCCGCGTGGCGTCCAGCGCATCACCCGCCACCCGATGATGTGGAGCTTTGCCATCTGGGCGATCGTCCATATCGCCCTGTCGGCCGACAGCCGCACCATCGTGCTGGCCAGCGGCATCCTCAC
>JBBQKM010000175.1:0-6379 GCA_038326915.1 Sphingomonadales bacterium | reverse complement strand
GATAATGGCCGGTCGGGAAGCGCTTCTGCCATTTCGCCACCAGATCGACGCCATCATCGCGCAGGCCGCCGCCGGCAAGCGGCAGGAAGCGCGCCCGGCCACCGCCCATGGCGAGGTCCAGCCCGCCGCCGGGCGCGAAATCGACCAGCTGGCTGGCCAGATCGGGGCAATGATCGGCGCGCGACGCCACCGGATAGGCGCGGTCGCTGCCTTCCCAGTTGCGGTTGGGAACATGGCCATAGACCGCCGCCGGGGTGGCATGGGTGATCCGCGTCGTCGTCACCACGCCGACCGCCATGCCCTGCCCCTTGGCGATTTCGGCAAAGGTGCGCGGCAGCAGCGCCGGCGTGGCGCACGCCGCCGCCGTCTGGGTGGGGCCGAAGTTGATGACACCGATGTTGGTCTTGATGCCGGTGTTCATCGCGCTGGCGGTGCCGGCGCTGTCGGCGACCTGGGCGTTAGTATCGTAGGTCTTGACCAGCGCGACATTGGGCAGTTTTTCAAACGCCAGGCTGTTTTCCTCGCCGCTGCGCCGCGGCTGACCCGCGCCCGGATTCTGCCCGTCATAGATGCGCGCCGCGGTGATGGTGGCGATGCCCATGCCGTCGCCGATCATCAGGATGACGTTCCTGGCGCGTTTCGGCCGGTTGGCGACCGCCATGCGTGCTGCCAGCTCGGCGCGGCCGGCGGCCCAGTAATCATCCTTGACGGGCGTATCGAGCACCGGGGCCGCAAGCACCGGCGCCGCGAGGCCGAGAGTGAGCACCGTCAACAGAATCCGCATCATGAGTCTCCGCAGGGAATGTGCCGGGGCCAGGCGTTACAGCAGTTTGATCTCGCGCAGCCGTTCGCGCAGATAATCATCGGCGGTGATCGACGGCCAGTCGTGCGGCCCGCCAGGCATCGTTTCGATGCGATAGTCGGGCCGGAAATGCAGGAAGAACGGCGTCGAAAAGCGCGCGAACGCGGCACGTTCGGGTGACGGGTTGACGACGCGGTGGGTCGTCGACGGCAGCCGGCCACCGGTCAACCGCTGCAGCATGTCACCGATATTGCAGACGAGGCTGCCCGGCGGCGCCGCGATGTCGTGCCATTCGCCGTCGCGCGTCAACAGCTGCAGCCCGGCTTCCTCGGCGCCGAGCAAAAGCGTGATGACGTTGATATCCTCGTGCGCGCCGGCGCGAATGGCGCCCGCCGCCGCGTTTTGCACCGGCGGATAATGCAGCAGCCTCAGGATCGAATTGCCGTCGCGCACCGGATCGTCGAAGAAATCCGCCGCCAGCCCGAGATGGACCGCGATGGCGCGCAGCAACCGCACCCCGGTGGCATCGAGCGCATCGAACAGCGCCTGCACCGCCGGTTGGAAATCGGGCACTTCGCCGGGCCAGATGTTGGGCGGCATGATCGCGGCAAAGCGGTGACCTGCGGCCAGGTTGCGGCCGACGTGCCAGAATTCCTTGAGATCCGAGGTTTCGGCGCCCTTGGCCGCTTCGACGCCGAACGCCGTCAACCCGCGCTGGCCACCGCCGCCGGGCACGACATGCGCGGCCTTGGTGGTTTCGGGCAACGCGAACAGCGCCCGCGTTGCCGCCAGCGCACGGTCGATCACGGCTTGCGGGATGCCATGATCGCTGACGACGGCAAAGCCGGTGCGGGCAAACGCATCGCCGAACGCGGCGGCCGCCGCCGGCAAATCGCTGTCGACGAGCGACAGGGGAATCGGGTGGATATCGGCAAGGCTCATGGTGGCGCGTTCTGCCCCAGCTGCGCCGGAAAGGACAGCCGGAAACCACGGGTCGGGACCAGCGAAATGTCCAAAACCGGCTATTGCCGAAACGAAAATGTTGGTATCGGCTGCTGATATCGGCCGGCCAGTTGTTGCGCCAGCCCGGGGGACAATCTTCATGAAAACCGCCATCGCCCTGTTCGGTCTCACACTGGCGGGGGCCGCCAATGCAGCACCGGTTCCGGATGCTGTTGCCGCCATGCTCGATGCCGCTGCCGGCGATCCGGCACAGCTGAAAACCATCGCGGATATCGCCAAGAAGACCAATCCCGACGCTGTCGCCGAAATCGATGCGCGCGTCGCGGCGCTGACCAAGTCCCAGGCCGACGCCCGCGAGGAAAAGCTTGCGTCACAGGGCTTCAGCGAAGGCTGGAGCGGTTCGGGCGAGGCCGGCGCCAATATCTCCAGCGGCAACACCAACAACAAGGGCGTCGCCATCGGCGTGACACTGACCAAGGAAACCCGGTCGTGGAAGCACAGCCTGCGCGGTTTCGTCGATTACCAGCGCCAGGACGGGGTGACGACGCGCGAACGCTATTTCGCCGGCTATGAGGGCAACTACAACATCACGCCGAACTTTTATGCGCTGGCGACCCTGTCCTATGAAAAGGACGAATTCTCGGGGTTCAGCCGGCGTTTCGCCGAATCGCTGGGGCTTGGCTACAAGATCGTCAATACCGATACGATGCGGCTGGCGGTGGAGGCCGGCCCGGCATTGCGCCAGACCAATTTCACCAATGGCGTCACCGACAACGCCTTTGCCGCACGCGGTGCCGGCAATTTCTGGTGGGCGCTGAGCCCCGGCCTCGAATTCAGCGAAGGCGCGACGATTTTCTATGACAGCTTCAACACGTCGTTCCAGTCGCTGACGGCCCTGACCGCCAAGCTGTCGGGCAAGCTGTCGGCGCGCGCCTCCTTCCAGCTCAACACCGAATCCAACCCGCCGCTCGGCCGCAAGAAAAGCGACACGACGAGCCGGGTGACGCTGGTCTATGCGTTCTGACAGTGATGTTTGATGCTTTCGGGCGCCAACACCCGACGGTGTTTGATGCTTTCGGGCGCCAGCGCCCGACGGTGGTTGACCCTGTCGGGCGCCTGCGACTATAGCGGCGCCTCACTGGAAACATGGCAGCGTAGCTCAGTTGGTGAGAGCGCCGGATTCATAACCCGGAGGTCGGCAGTTCAAATCTGCCCGCTGCTACCATTGCTATGGTCGCGCATGTGTCCAGAACTCCTCGCGTGAGTTGGTACGGGGAAACGGCGTAGCCGGCACCGGCACCGCCAGAAATGCGCACAGTGGTTCCCAACCCTGCGCCGCTTCGAACACCAGCAACCGGTCGGCGGGGATGCTCGCGATGACATCGGCGTTATGCCGTTCAAACGCAGCGATGACATTGGCCTCGGTGAAATCGCGGTTGAACGTCTGTTCGGCGACGATCATTTCGGCAAATCGCATCGGATGCTCGACCGGCGCGCCGTCGGGCGTTGCAAACCCCGTCATCGCCTTCAGAATGGTTTCGGTCATGCTTTCGTACCAGCGCTGCGGATCCCGACGCGACAGGATGACCTTTGCCGCCGGATACTGCGCCGCAATCTGCTTGTAGAAATGCGCGCTCGGCCAATCGACGCTGCTCCGATAGCCGGCAAAACCCGTATCCCAATCAACGGCCTCACCACCGGCCGCGGCGCGCCAGAACGGTCCCTGGGTGGCGATATTGGCAAACACCTCCACCATGTGATGACACGGCCCCAATCCCAGCTGTTCGAGCGCCGTCTTCAGCGTCATCGTTCCGGTGCGACCAAGCCCGGCGCCGATTACCTGCAATGTCATGACCAGCCCCCCGATAGCATTGCGCAAACGTTAAGCTGGCGTTTCCAAGTCCACAAGCCGGACGCATCGAGGCTCGCGCTCGGCCGCATGACCGCCTAGACGGACGCGCATGACTGATACGTGCAGCCTTGATTGGGCCCTTGTGATCCACGGCGGTTCGGGTCGCATGGCACGCGCCGTGCTGACGCCGGAACAGGATGCCGGCTATCGCGCCGGGCTGACCGCCGCTCTTGCTGCTGGGTCAGTGGTGCTGGCCGCCGGCGGCAGCGCTGTCGATGCGGTGGAGGCCGCAGTGCGCACGCTCGAGGATGATCCGCAGTTCAATGCCGGTCGCGGTGCGGTGTTCACCGCCGAAGGCCGCAACGAGCTCGACGCCGCGATCATGGATGGCGCCACCGGCGCCGCCGGCGCGGTGGCCGGGGTGACGCGGACCCGGCACCCGGTCAGCCTGGCCCGCGCGGTGATGGAGCGCAGCCCGCATGTTTTGCTGGCGCGCGAGGGCGCCGACAGCTTTGCGCTCGACCACGGCCTCGAACAGGTCGAACCCGGCTGGTTCCGGGTGGAGGAACGCTGGCAGGCGCTGCAGGCGATGAAGGCAGCGGCGGCGCGCGGCGAATCGGTCTTCGACAAGACGCTCAAATACGGCACCGTCGGCGCCGTGGCGCGCGACGCTGCCGGGCATCTGGCGGCCGCCACCTCGACCGGCGGGCTGACCGGCAAGCGCTGGGGCCGCATCGGCGATTCGCCGCTGATCGGCGCCGGCACCTGGGCCGATGACCGGTCGGTGGCGATTTCGGCCACGGGGTCTGGGGAGGATTTCATCCGGATCGCCGCGGCGCACGAAATCGGCGCGCGGGTGCGGATGCTCGGCGAAACCCCGCAAGCCGCCGCCGACCGGGTGGTGCAGCAGCAATTGCGCGCCATCGACGGCGATGGCGGCATCATCTTCGTCGGCGCCGACGGCAGTTGCGGCTGGTCGTTCAACACGCCGGGCATGTTCCGTGCGGCGCTGAGCAGCACCTCAAAGCCGCTAGTGGCGATTTACGACGATGAAGGGTAACGTGCGCGTCAACCGCAACGGAGCACGTCACCAATGGCCATCCCCGCCCAGTTCCAGAACCGCCTGTCGATCCCGGTCATCGGCTCGCCGCTGTTTATCATTTCCGGTCCCGAGCTGGTCATGGCGCAGTGCCGCGCCGGGATCATCGGCAGCTTCCCCAGCCTCAACGCCCGGCCGCTGCCGCAGTTCGAAGAATGGCTGCAACGGCTGAACACCGAACTCGGCCCGAATGACGCGCCCTATGCCGTCAACCTGATCGTCCACAAATCCAACGACCGGCTGATGGCCGATCTCGACCTGTGCGTGAAGTACAAGGTGCCGATGATCATCACGTCGCTCGGCGCGCGCGAGGACGTCAACGCCGCGATCCACAGTTATGGCGGCATCGTCATGCACGACATCATCAACAACAAGTTCGCGAAAAAGGCGGTCGAAAAGGGTGCCGACGGCCTGATCGCGGTTGCCGCCGGCGCCGGTGGCCATGCCGGCACCACATCGCCGTTCGCGTTGGTGCGCGAAATCCGCGAATGGTTCGATGGCCCGCTGGCGCTGTCGGGCAGCATCGCCACCGGCGAAGCGGTGCTCGCCGCCGAGGCGATGGGCGCCGATTTCGGCTATATCGGCTCGGCGTTCATCGCCACCGCCGAAGCCCGCGCCGTCGACGGCTACAAGGACATGATCGTCGGCAGCGCCTCGTCGGACATCGTCTATTCGAACCTGTTCACCGGCGTCCACGGCAATTACCTGCGCCCGTCGATCGTCAACGCCGGGCTCGACCCCGACAATCTGGCGGTTTCGGACCCGAGTGCGATGAATTTCGGCAGCGGCGGCAACACCGATGCCAAGGCGTGGAAAGATATCTGGGGCTGTGGCCAGGGCATCGGCGCGGTCAAGGAAGTGCTGCCGGCCGGCGAACTCGTCGCCCGGCTACGGCGGGAATATATGGCGGCAAAGGCGCGGCTGCTCGGCGCCCCGGCCGCCGCGATGGCAGCGGAGTGACCCCGATGATCGGCAACATGAACCTGACGGCGCGCGGCAAGCTGCTCTGGCTGGCCGGCGCGCTGCTGATGGGCTGCGCCAGCCAGTTCTGCCTCAACTACGGCATTTGCGCGGCACCGTTGCAATAGCGGCGGAACGCCGGCTTCCGGCGCGGGTTGATGCGGGGTATTCTACGACCGCAACGAAAGGCCCGCACCATGGCACTCTCCATTCCCGTCGACGCCGTCTGCCGCATCATGCTGCGCGCCCGCGAATATGAAGCGCTGGTGCCCGACAGCGACCCCGACGAAGGCTCGAATGCCTCCGACGATGGTGCCATCGATGCGCTCGAGGATGGCCGCGACGAGGACGGCGACGAAAACCCGTCGGAGGCCGAATTGCGCGCCGCCATCGACGATCTGGCCGAAGACGAACAACTCGAACTGATCGCGCTGGCGCTGGTCGGCCGCGGCGATTTCGAGGCGTCGGAATGGGCCGAGGCGATCGAAAGCGCCGGCGACGAGGCCACCGATGCCGCCGACTGGGCGCTCGACCAGCCGACGTTCAGCACCGATCTCGAAAATGGCCTGGCGGCGTTCGATCTCAGCTGCGACGGCGTGGGGACGCTGGTTTAGCGCCGGCCTCGCCTACGTCATCCCCGCGAAGGCGGGGATCCATCGCCGGACTTTCGACACCCGCGGGCCCGGCCGGGCGATGGATCCCC
>JBBQKM010000174.1:0-6420 GCA_038326915.1 Sphingomonadales bacterium | reverse complement strand
GGTTGGATGACCCGCTGGCGCCGTCTCGTGCGCGACTATGAACAGCGCCTCGACGTCTCGGAAGCCATGATCCACGTCGCACTGGGAAGCCTCATGCTGCGCAGAATTGCCCACCCGTGAGCATTCTCAAACGGACTCTTAACCTTTTCGAACTTCGGATTTGAGAACCCACCGTTAAAATCAGCAGCGGCAATAGGCAGAGGGAATCTGCCGGCTACGCCCCACATCTCGGCGTCCTTCTGAACAAAGGTTCTTGTATTGTCAGCGATTCTGCTCGGATCAGAACCACTTCTTATGCTCTCGATCCGTTCCTTAGAAATATAGTAAAAGAACGGTAGGGCAATTTTGATTCTGCAGACACCTCTATCGTAGATCGCGTCTAGCGTATGCTCGCCTAATTCTTTTACATACGCTTCTATATGGCTCGATAGCAAAACTACCGATCCACGACATAGTGCGCTAATCTCAGCACCATGCCTTACTGCATGCCTCGTACGACCTAAGGCTGCGGCCTTGGAACGCAAGAGCCAAATCTCATCAAGACGGCCGACGAAGTCGCCATACACCGGCGTAAAGCGCGCCATCAGAGACCGATCTCCTCCATCGCAGCATTCCAAAGTTCGAAACGCCGCTCAGTACGCTTCTTATGGTCCACCGCGCGACTAATAAGATCTAGGAATTCGTCATCTGCTAGCATAGCTTCAAAAGCTTCCAAAAATTGAGCCTTGCGATCACTTGCCTGCCTAGCGCTGGTTGTCGTCGCGGTGTGCATAATTAGATCAAAAAGCGCACGATTTATTGCTCGTCCGCCAGGCCGCCTAAAGCAATCTTTTATACTAAACCAAGTGAGGGACACCTCTAACGCGTTATACCAATCTTGGGTAAGCGTTCCGATCTCCTGCTCGTTCAGTTTTCTGCCCATTCTTGCAGTATCGTTTAGCCAGTTCTTCAACGGCGTCCTATATTTGGCAACTCCTTGTAGTCGGAACGAGAAGTATCGGAGAATTATTTCCTCATCCGCTAAGCGTTTGTCAGGAGCCTTTCTGCCTCTGACATCAAGCCATTTTTGACCGAAGGACAATTCAGCAAGCAGATTATTTAGCGCTCCTCTGGACACACAGTTTCTTAATTCCTGAGCATTTAGCGGCATCGTACTAGTATTTAGTCTCTCAAAAACGTCAAATTTTATCTCAGGGTGAGATTCGTTTGTGACAACAACGCATCTCAAAGTATGAGTGCGAACTCTTCGTTGCTCCTTGCTTGGTAGTTCAAAGAAGCGCTTGCCGTTAAGTTCTGGCAGCGCCTCGAGATCGCGCAAAGCGAACTGGTTCTCGACGTACCGATAAAGAGAAAAGATCCTCTGCTGTCCATCAATAACATCGAGCTCATTTTCCTCGTTCTCTGAAAGATAGCACGGCGGAATTGGAACGCTGAGTAAGACGGACTCAACCAGCTTTGACGCCAAAGTGTCTGACCAGACATATTGCCGCTGAAACTTAGGGCGTTCACTTAGTGGTCTCAAAAACAGGATATTCGACTTCACTTGTGATACAATCGCATCGATGGCGAGGTCATATGGCTGAACTACGACCTTTCGATCTCGAAGCGGCGTGGCGGATGGGTCGGGAACGTCGCCATCTTGATCTTGTTCATAAATGCTATTGTTATTTTCCATCGGCTTTTCGTTCTCATTGAGTGACATCCAAAGACTGCAGCAAATCGCAAATGCACACCATCCCCAAACGGACGCCTGTAGAAGACAGCATCAGCTTGGGTCTAGAGCTTGAAGCCCCAGCCGCCGGAGGCCCTTAAACCCCCAACCCCTCACCGCCGCGGCGACCAGTCCGCCATGTTGACGCGGTCCTCGACGAACCAGGGCTCGCCGTTCGCGCCGATGAAGAGTTTTTCCATTTCGGGGCGGGTGAAGGGCCGCGACCCCAGGCGGCCCATGATGGCGATCTGGTGGCCGGTTTCATCGACCGCCCGGTCGCGATCGAGGCCCTTCGACATCGCCAGCGCCGGCTGTTTGGTCCGCGCCCAGGCGATGAGTTCGGGCATGGGTTTGGGGGAGAAGCCGTAGAAATTGGGCTGGCTGTCGGGGGACATGAGCTGGAGCAGCTTCATGCCATTCACGCCATCGGCGACATAGGCGAACAGCGATGCGTTGGTGCTGCCGATGACGACGTCCTCCGCATCGTTGAGTTTCCCGTCGGCGGTGTAGCGCTGGTAGAGCGCGGGGGCTTCGGGGCGGGTGACGTCGATGATGACGAGGCCTTCGCGTTTGGCGGCGACATAGGCCCAGGTGCGCGCGACATAGACGCGGCGGGCATCGGCGATCGCCACCGTGGCGGCGGGGATGGCGACCGGCCGGTCGAGCCTGGTGACATCGAGCAGTTCGAGCCCGCGCGCCGTCGTCACCCACAGATAGCGGAATTGCAGCGCCGAGGCGCGGGGATCGGCCATCGCGACGCTGGCCGCAAGGCGCGGGTGGAGCGGATCGTCGAGGTTGACCACCACCAGCGCGCGCGGGGTCGCGACATAGGCGAAATGCCCGGCGAGGGTGATGTGGCGGGCGCCGGTGAGGACGCCTTGCGCGTTCCAGGTGACGGCGCGTTTGAGGAAATTGTTGCGCGGCTCGCCATCGCCGAGCGTATCGATATCGGTGAGGATCAGGCCTTCTTCGGCATCGGTGATCACCGCGTAGCGATAGATCGGGTGCATCGCCTGTTCCTGGTTCATGCCGCCGAGCGGATCGGCGGGCACCTTGCCGGCGGCGCGCTGCGCCTGTTCGGCGATCATGCGGTCGTTGCGGCCGACGGCGACCGGCTGGGTGGTGGCGATCGCCATGCAGGTGGCGTTTTTCGATGCGATGCGGGTGTTCTGCCCCAGCGGCGAGAACGGCGCGGTGACGATTTTTTCCGAAACGCCCTTGTTGGCGATGCTGGCGATATCATAGGCGCGGAAGCCGCCGCGCCCTTCGGCAACATACAGATATTCGCCGCGCGCCTGCAGGCAGCGGGCGGCGCCGCCGGCGCGCTGGTGGACATTGCCGATGGCCTCGCTGGGGTCGGTTTCGCCCGAGGCCTTTTTGTCGAAGATCTTGCCGCGCACCCAGTCGATCAGCTCACGGCCGTTGCGTTCGACATGCTGGCGCCAGTAATCGGGATAGGCGTATTTGTGCAGGTAGGAGCCGAACACCGCCTGCGGCTCGCTGTATTCGGTGACGCGGACGGCCTCGATCCCGCCGTCGAGGCCCACCCACGCTTGCGCGCCGATGAAGTTGACGAAATTGGTGCCGGTCAGCAGCAGCTGCGCCATGATGGCATTGTTGTCGCCCGCCTTGGCGAGGTGGCAATCGCTGCAGGTCTTGGTTTCCTCGCGGCGTTCGGTGTGCGGATAATGCGGGGCAAAGGCCTGCGATGAATAGCCGGCGGCGGAGATCGGCGGCTGCTGCACATAGATGCGTTCGCGGTTGATGTTGGTGCTGCTGAGCATCAGCGCCGACGATGATCGCACCGGCGCGACGATATTGCCCTTGGTGGTCTGGTGGCGGCCGAGCTGAAACATGTCGTCGCGCGCGACCTGGGGATTATAGGTCGCGAAGTTGCGGGTTTCCTGGTCCTCGAACTTCTGCGTCGTCGATTTCCAGTTGGCCTCGATCGGCAGATGGCAGCCGCCGCAGCTCGTCGTCCACGACAGGTGGCAGGTGTAGCAGGCCATGTTGTCGTCGCCATGGGCGCGGTCGCCGGCGGCGACGCCGGGGCCGAAGCTGCGATAATCGCTGCGGCTGATCAGCTTGGCGCGCGCGGCCTTTGCGTTGAAATCGGGGTTGCCGCGGGTGACGGAATCCTTCGTCAGGTGGATGCGCCATTCGAGTTTGGGGTTGGCGACCGAGCGCTGCACCAGCACCTGCCGGCCATCGCGGCTGAGCCATTCGAAGCGCGGCCGGCCATCGGGGTTGCGGATCAGCGTCAGGTCGGTGCCGCCGGGGCGGGCGTTGACGTTCGATGTCTTCAGGCTGGGCCAGGCGTCGGCGGTGCCGTGGCAATCCTTGCAGCCGATTTCGACGGCGTTGGCGACCTCGCCATGGATATAGCCATTGTCGTGGCCATCCTGGGCGAAATGGCAATCGGCGCATTGCATGCCGACCTCGGCATGGATCGACATCATGTGGACCGCCTTGCCACCCTGTGCGGCGCCCGGCGTGGCGGCGGGTTCGGGGAAGGCGGCGGTGCCGATCTTGCGCCATTTTTCGGGGTCGTCGTTGGCGACGATATGCGCGGTGTCGGTGCCCCAGGTCGCCATGTTGCCGCCGGCGTCGAGCAGATTGCCGGCGCGATCGCGTTTGTAGACGGCGCGGAAATTCCAGCCATGGCCGTGGTAATCGGCGAATTGCGTGTCGGTGTTGGCCGGGTTGCGATCGGCGACGGTGCGCACGAATTCGGGGTCGGACCACAGCCCGCGCGCGGCGGCGGCTTCCGGGTTGCGCTCGTTGATCTCGCGGGTTTCGGCGGCGGTGGGGTAGCGCTGTTTCTGGGGCCACATGCGCGGGGCGTCGGCTTCATAATCCCACATCGTCGTGCCGTAATAGCTGTTCAGGAACATGTTGGGCTGGTGCATGTGGCAGTTCATGCACTGGGCGCTGGGGATGGCGCGGGTGAAGGCGTGTTTGATCGGGTGGCCGGATTCGGCTTTCGGGATGGTCGGATCGGCGGTCTGGCTGGTGCCGTCGCGCCCCGCAGCGGCATAGACGCTGGAATGCACCGGATCGCGATCGTTGGCGTAGACGACATGGCACGACGCACAGCCCGAGCTGCGATAATCGCCGGGCTGGTCATTGGTGCCCATGAACCAGGTGAACGGGTCGTTGAGCCGGGTCTTGTGGATGTTGATCACCGGCACGGCGATGCGCAAACCAGTGCCGGGGCCGCGATTCGACTGGCGGATATCGGGGCGGCCGGGTTCTTCGAGCCGCTGGATCGATCCGGTGCTGCCCGGGTTGCCGATTTCGGGGAAGATCGGATTGATGTTGCGGCCGCCGCGTTCGAACACGCGGAAGATGTCGCCCGGCGGCAGCACCTGCCACGCCGGCAGCGGCACCAGGAACGGCAATGCCCCGCGGGCGCGTTCGGCCTCGGTCAGCACGCCGGCGGGGCGGCCGGCGGTGCCGGGGGAAAAGGTGACGGCACCCACGCTGTCCGCATGGTCCGACAACAGGCCCGTCGCTGCGCCGTGGCGCGTGTAGCTTTCGCCGAAGATGTAGTTTTTGTACGGCGCGATGCCGTTGTTGTAGCTGGCGCCGCCGAACAGCATGGCGCCGGTCGCCATCAGCGAGCGTTCGGCCGCTTCGATCACCGGCAGGTGGCAGGCGCCGCAGCTGTCGCGCGCGACGCGATAGTCCGACGGGTTGACGAAGCGGATGAACTCGGGCGCTTCCTTGTTGAGCAATGTGTAGCTGCGTTTCGGGTTCGCCGACGACGGGAAATGCCACGCCTGCGGATAGCGCGGCAGCACATGCGCCTGGTCGCGGAAGCGGGCATAGGCGGGATCGGACGTGGCCAGCCCCGCCGGTGCGACGACCGCGGTGTTGCCGCCATGGCAATCGGTGCAGCCGAGCACGACGGCTTTCGGCGCGTGCATCGTCCATTCGTCGCTGGCGGTGTGGCAGGTCAGGCAGCCGGCGCTCTTGGCATCGGCGTCGGCCTGCGATTGCGATGGCGGCGCCGGCGGTGTGGTGACCAGCGCATAGTCGCGCGCCACCGGCTTTTCGCCTTCGGACGCCGGCGCGATTGCCGCGGCCAGCGCCAACGCCGCGGCGAACAGGATCGCGCGCCGCGCCATCAGTAGGACACCACGGCGTTGAACAGCACGCTGTAATAGCGGCTGTCGCGCGGCGCATTGGCGAACAGATCCTTGAATCCCGCCGCCGGGGCGAACACCGCGCCCGACAGGCGGAAGACGAAATTCTGGTTGAATTTCGGCCGCAGCGTCGCTGCCAGCGACAGATCGGTGCCAAGGCTGCGCGGGATCGAGCCTTCGACGCGCAACGCCTGCAGGACGGCGGTGTTGGCGAACCACAGCTGGTTGGCGTTGGCCGAGACGCGCAATTTCGGCGTCAGATCGAAATCGGCGCCGATACCGGCGAGGATCGTGCCGGGGTTGTTGAAATTGCTCTGGCCCTGTTCCTTCGACGACCGCAGGCTGTTCAACACGCCGTTGCGGCCGTTGAGCCCCACCGCGCGGCCGCCGCCGGCAAAGGGAATGGTCTGGCGGATCCAGTAGCTGGTGTCGGCGCCGGCGAATTGCGGGTTTTCGAAGATCGCATCGAAACCGGTTTCGCGGTCGTCATAGGGATTTGAATCGCCCGAGGCATAGAGCCCCGACAGCCGGATGCGCGTCCAGTCGAAGTCGATCGAGGGT